>CASQEL010000086.1 GCA_949427775.1 uncultured Desulfovibrionaceae bacterium | reverse complement strand
GACCTGAACGCCACGCAGGCCGCGATCCGCGCGGGATACAGCAAAAGAAGCGCCCCGGCGATCGGCGTCGCGCTGCTCGGGAAAACGCATGTTCGCGAAGCCGTGGAAACGGCTCGGGCGCGGCGTGCGGAACAGGTGGAGCGCACGGCGCTGGACGTGTTGCGGGACATTCAGGAGCTGACCCGCACGGCGCGCGACGCAGGACAATACAAGGTCGCGCTGCGCGGCCTGGAGCTGGAGGGCAAACATCTCGGAATGTTTACGGAGAAACTGGACATGTCCATGAACGTGCATCTTTCCACGGCCATAGAGGAGGCGCGCAATCGTGTCCGCCACCGTTGACGCGCGCGCCGCGCTGGCGGCCGATATCGGCGCGCTGACGCATGATCCGGAAGCGTTTGTGCTCTATGCGTTCCCGTGGGGGCGGGGAGAGCTGGCGGGATGCGAGGGGCCGGACGCCTGGCAGCGCGCGGTGTTGCGGGAGATAGGCGCGACGTTGCGGGGCGGGGCCGAGGGCGCGCGGGCCGTGCGCGAGGCCGTGGCTTCGGGCCACGGCATCGGGAAATCCGCGCTGGTGGCCTGGATCATGTTGTGGGCCCTGTCCACCTGTCCCGATACCCGCGGCGTGGTCACGGCCAATACGGAGGCGCAGCTCAAGGGCAAGACCTGGGCCGAGCTGGCCAAGTGGCATCGCCTGTGCCTGTGCGGCGACTGGTTCGACTGCACGGCCACGGCGCTGATCGCGCGGGAGCGGGGTCACGAAAAAACCTGGCGCATGGACATGGTGCCCTGGTCGGAGCGCAACACCGAGGCCTTCGCGGGGCTGCACAATCAGGGACGCAGGGTGCTGCTGATTTTTGACGAGGCCTCGGCCATTCCGGATATCATCTGGGAAGTCTCCGAGGGCGCGCTGACGGACACGGACACGGAAATCATCTGGTGCGCCTTCGGCAATCCCACCCGCAATACCGGGCGCTTCCGGGAGTGCTTCGGCCGTTTTCGGCACCGCTGGAACACGCATCAGGTGGACAGTCGCAGCGCGGCCATGACCAACAAGGCGCAGATTGCGGAGTGGATAACGGACTACGGCGAGGATTCGAATTTCGTCAAGGTGCGCGTGCGCGGGGTGTTCCCCGGCGCGGGGGAGCGGCAGTTCATTTCCGGAGAGGTGGTCGAGGCCGCCCGGGGGCGGCGTCTTTCGGAAGACATGTACGCGCATGCGCCCCGGATCATGGGGGTGGACGTGGCCCGGCACGGTGATGACAGCAGCGTGATTACCAGACGGCAGGGCCTGTATTGCGCGCCGCAGCTCGTCTACCGCGACCTCGCTCTGACCACGCTGGCGGGCATTGTGGCGCGGGAGGCCGAGGCGTGGCGTCCGGACAGGATATTTGTGGACGGCGTCGGCGTCGGGGCGGGCGTTGTGGACATGCTCACGGACTGGGGACTGCCGGTGACGGATGCCCAGTCCGGCGCGGCGGCGCTCAATCCGCGCAAGTACCGCAACCGGCGCGCCGAGATGTGGGCCGCGCTGCGCGAGTGGCTGGTGCGGGGGGCGATTCCCGACGACGCCGCGCTGGCCGCGGATCTGACCGGCGTGGAGTACGGCTACACGGTGGAGGAGGCGCTCCAGCTGGAAAGGAAATCGGATCTGAAAAAACGGGGGCTGGCCTCTCCCGACCGGGCGGACTCTCTGGCGCTGACGTTTTACGCGCCGGTGTACCGGACGGGCGCGCTGTCGCCGTCCAGGGCAAAAACCGAATACGATTTGTTCGGGCGGTAGGGCGGCATGGCGGCGCGTGTTTTCCTTCCCGACAAGGGCGAACTCGAAGCCCTGGCCCGGCGCATGTACCGGGCCATGGAGGCCGACGGCTGCCGGAGGGTGTGCCTGGGGGACATGGGGGAGGCCGATTTTGTCGCCGTGACCCGGCGGGGCCGGTTTTTTCCGGGCGAGGACGACGGCCGCCTCCTGGGCTATCTGCTGCTGACCGATTTCGAGTCCCGCACCGCCCGCCTGCATTTCTGTCTGCTGCGCGCGGCCCGCGCGTCGGCGTTGGTCTGGGCCCGCCGGGCGTTCGACACGGCTTTCGGCAGCGGTCGTCTGGACAGCATCTACGGCATTTTTCCGCGCAGTTATCGGCATATCCCGCCGCTGGCGCGCCGTCTGGGCGGCGCGCGGCTGGGGGAGATTCCCGGCGCGGCATGGGACAACATTCGCAACCGGCCCGTGAGCGGCGTGGTGTGGCGGTTCACCCCCGCCGACACGCGCTGTTCCCGGACCGCAACTCGGGAGTGAAGGCCATGGGATTTGGAGGAGGAGGCGGCGGCGACTATGTGCCCCCGGCGCCCGCGCCGACGCCGAAACAGCAGGTGCAGAAACCTGTTACCGAGGCGGCGGCCGCCGCCCGGCAGGCGCAGAAGGACAGGGCGTCCAGGGCGGCGGGGATTCAGGGATCCATCCTGACCGGCGTGCTGGCCGACGACGCTTCGGGAAGGGCGGCCACGGGAAAACGGCTGCTGGGACAATAAGATGGCGATGACCCCGGAACATCTGCGGGATTTGGACCGCCGTTATGAGGAGCTGCGTTCCCGGCGCTCCGCATGGGACAGCGCGTGGAAGGAGCTGGCGCTGCATTTTCTGCCCACGCGCTGCCGCGACGCGTCGAAAGGCGACGCCGCCGCCCCGTTGCTGAACAACACGCCGGTGGACTCCACCGGGATACTGGCCATGAGAACGCTGGCGGCGGGGATGCAGGGCGGCATGACCAGTCCGGCCCGGCCGTGGTTTGCGCTCAAGATGTCCGACGATGCGGCGGAACAGACGCCGGGCGCGCGGATGTGGCTGGATGAGGTCTTGCGCCGGATGCGGGATATTTTCCACCGTTCCAATTTTTATAACGCCATCCACACCGTGTACGGCGAGCTGGGGACGTTCGGCACGGCGTTCATGTTCGAATTTGCCGACATGAAACACGGATTCCGGTTCGTGCCCCTGACCGCCGGGGAATATGTGCTGGATGTGGACGAGCGCGGCAGGGTGGACACGGTGATCCGCGCCATGCGGATGACGGCGCGCCAGATGGTGCGGGAGTTCGGCGCGGAAAACGTGCCGGAGACAGTGCGAAAGGCCCTGGACCGTCCGTCCCGGAGCACGGAACGCCGCACCGTGATGCACGCCGTGTATCCGCGCAACGATCGCCATCCCCGCGCCCTGGACGGCCGGAACAAGCCCTGGGCTTCGGTGTACTGGTGCGGGGGGGGCCACTCCGGCGGGGGCGGGGTTCCGCACCTGCTGCGGGAGGGCGGCTTTGACGGGTTTCCGGGCTTCGGGCCGCGCTGGGACGCCACGGCGGAGGACGTCTACGGCCGTTCTCCGGCCATGGACGTGCTGCCGGACTGCCGCATGTTGCAGCAGATGGCCCGCACGACGCTGAAGGCCATCCACAAGGCCGTCGACCCGCCCATGAGCGTGGCGGCGGGCCTGCGTTCCGTGGGGCTGGATCTGACGGCGGGGGGCCTCAACTTCGTGGACGGCATGCCCGGACAGGCTCCCCAGGCGGCCACGCCCCTGTTGCAGGTGCGGCCGGACATTCAGGCCGCCCGCGTGGCCATACAGGATGTGCAGAACCAGATCCGCACCGGCCTGTACAACGATCTGTTCCGCATGCTGCTGGGATCGGACCGGCGGCAGGTCACCGCGACGGAGGTGGACGCCCGGGAACAGGAAAAAATGGTTCTCATCGGCCCTGTGCTGGAACGCCTGCACGACGAACTGTTCATTCCGCTCATTGATCGCACCTTCAATCTGATGTCCGACCTGAACATGCTGCCCCCCGCGCCGCCGGAACTGTCCGGCTCCGGGGTTCGGGTGGAGTTCGTGTCCCTGCTGGCGCAGGCGCAGAAAATCGTCAGCACCGGGGCCGTGTCGCAATTCGTCGATTTTGTCGGCCGGACGGCGCAGGCATGGCCGGAAGCGCTGGACGCCGTGGATATCGACAAGGTGGCCAGTCGCTACGGCGAATATCTGGGGGTGGAATCTTCGATCATCCGCTCCGTGGAGGAGCGCGAGCAACTGCGTCGGGAACGCGCTCAGGCGCGGGCGCGGGCCGCGCAACAGGAACAGGCGGCGCAGACGGTGCGGGACATGCGGGGCGCGGCGGATACGGCGCGCACGCTCTCGCAGACGCCTGTGGACCCCAACGGCGTCAGCGCGCTGGAGGCCGTCATAGGCGGCATGGGAGGGCTGTAGGATGCGCGACGGGGAAAGGGAACGGCAGGCGCGGCTGCTCGAAGGCGCGCGCCAGCTCATGCGTTCGCCCGAGGGGCGCGGGCTGTGCCGGTGGCTGCTGGAGACGGCGGGAGTGTTCAGGGCCGGATACAGCCCGGAATCGGGAGAACTGTATTTTGCGCAGGGGCAACGATCCGTGGGGCTGGCCCTGCTGCGACTCATCATGACCGATAACGTCGCGCATCTTGCGACATTGATGGAGGAGAATCATGGATAAGGCGACACTTCCCGCCGACGGCGCGCCCGTGGCGGACGGCGAAAGGGCGGCCGCGCCCGGCGCGGATTCCGGCGCGACGGAGGAGTCTTCTCCCCGTCTGCCGGGTGCGGAACCGGCGGCGGGAGAGCAACCCCGGGCGGAAGCGCGGCCGGAGGCGAAACGCGCCCCCGATCCGGCCGTGCCGGAAACGACGCTTCCGGAAAACTATGCGTTGACCGTTCCCGACGGCATGCGCCTGGAACCGGGACAGATGCAGGCCTTCGAGAGGCAGGCCCGGGAACTGGGCCTGACGGGCGCGCAGGCGCAGAAACTGCTGGAAACGGCCCACGGCAACCGGACGGAAGCCGCGCGGCGGCACGCCGAACAGGTGGAGCGCTGGGCCGAAGAGTGCAGGAACGATCCGGAAATCGGCGGCACGCGGTTTGATGAAAATGTCGGCCTGGCCAATGCGGCCCTGAAACGGTTCGATCCTGACGGGCGCATCACAAAAATCCTCAATGAAACCGGGTACGGAAACCATCCCGACGTGGTGCGGCTGTTTTTTGGAATCGGGCGCGGCATCGCCGAGGACGCCGCGCCGTCCGGCTCCGGCGGCGCGCAGGCCCCCGAGCTGTCATTGCCGGACAGGCTGTACCGCAACTGGGACATGAAAAAACGGTAGGAGAAACGCATGTATCAAAAAGGACTTGTCGCCACGCTGGCGGAGCTGGAGGCGTTCTACAAGGGCACCGACGCCGGGGACGTCATTGAACTGATGAACCAGACCAATGACGTGCTGGACGACGTGCAGTGGATGGAGTCCAATCAGTCCGACGGCCATCTGACCCGCATCCGCACCGGTCTGCCGGAGGTCTACTGGCGGCGCATCTACCGGGGCACGCCGCCTTCCAAGAGCGCCTGGTCCCAGGTCAAGGAAACCACCGGCCTGCTGGAAGCGCGCATGGAACTGGATGTGGAGGAAATCCGGCTGTACGCCGACAAGTGCCGGGCCTTCCGCACCTCGGAATCGTTGGCGTTTACCGAATCCATGCGCCAGAAAGTGGCCACCACCATGTTCTACGGCGACAACAGCGTCAATCCCGACGAATTCAACGGCTTCGCCCAGCGCTACCCGTATGCGAAGAATGCCGCTCTCAAGGCGCCCAACGTGGTGGACGGGGGCGCGGCGGCGGGCAAGGAGTCCACCTCCATGTGGCTGGTGTCCTGGGGGCCGAACCGCGTGCACGGCCTCTATCCCAAGGGCAGCGCCGGCGGTCTGAGTCACGAGGATTTGGGCCAGCGCACCGTGGAGGACGCCGAGGGGAGAAAATTCGAGGCCATGGTGGACAAGTACACCTGGCATTGCGGCCTGACCGTGCGCGACTGGCGCGCCGTGGTGCGTCTGGCCGGGATTCAGGTGGACAGCCTGGCCAAATCCAGGGGCGAGGCGGGATTTGTGGATCTCCACAAACTGACCATCAGGGCCAAGAACCTGATGCCGGAGTCCATGCGCGCCACCGCCATCTGGTATTGCAACACGGATGTCATGACCGCCCTGGAATATCAGGCCTCCGACGCCGGGAACGTGCAGCTTCAGTACGGGGAGCTGTTCAATTCCAGGGCTGTCCCGGTGCTGCACGGTCGTCCCGTGCGCCAGTGCGACGCCATCGTATCCACCGAAAAAGCCCTGTAGGAGGCGCGTATGCTTATCGACAACAACAACGTGTTCCTCGACGGGCCGATCAGGGCCGACGGGGTATCCGAACCTGTGCCCCTGAACAGCCTGACGCTGTCCGGGCGCATGGGGCCGCTGCCGCTGACCATCAGGGCCACGGAGGATTTCGACAATCTCGACAGCCTGGAGCTGACCCTCCAGACGGCGCACTCGGAGACCTGCCCGTATACGGACCTTCCCGGCGGGACCATCACCATTCCCGCGGCGGAACTGGTGACGGGAACCGTGCTTGGCTGGACGTTTCTGCCGCGCAACACGCGTCAGTCCTGGTTGCGCCTCAAATACACGATCCACGGCGCGGCTCCCGGCAGGGGCAGGCTGTTCGCGGCCCTCACCCGCGAGCAGGATCAGCCGTACGAACAGGCCCTGTACATCGACAAGGGCCGCGTGGCGGCGCCGTAATGGCCCCCATATCGAAAATAGCCATCTGGAACATGGCTCTGGGCTGGGTCGGCACGCGCACGGTCGCGTCCGAAACGGAGCACACGCAGGAGGCCATCCAGTGTTCCCTGTACTGGGATCAGGCCAGACGTCAGGCGTTGCGCGACTATCCGTGGAATTTCGCGCAATGCCGCGTTGTCCCGGCGGCCGTGCCCCTGCCCGAGGGGTGGGACGACTATGCCCATGCCTGCGCGCTGCCCGACGATTGTCTGCATGTGCGGGCCGTGCGCGTGCCGGGAACGGGGAACCTGGCGCACCGGCGGAGCGCGCGTCACCGCGTCGTGCTGGACAGGCAGGGCGGGCGGCGCGTGCTGCTGACCGACGCCGCCCCGGTCGTGCTGGAATACACGGCCGATCTGGACAACCCCGACCTGTTCGACGACCTGTTCGTCGGCGTGATGGCCCGCAAGCTGGCGGCCATGATCGCCGTGCCGCTGCTGAAAAACAACAGCGCCCGGCTCAACGAGCTGGAGCAGCTCTACCGGGCGGCGCTTCCGGCGGCAAGGGAGGCCGACGCGGCGGAGGAATATCGCGGCGTCGCGCCCGACGCGTGGCTGTGCGCGCGATGAGGAGGATGCATGTCTCTGCCCTATAGTCCAAGCCGGGCCGTGTTCGACGGCAACGGCGCGGCCACCAGGTTTCCCTTCACGTTCCGCGTGTGGGAACCGTCCGAGATAGCGGTTTTCGTCACGGACCCGCGCGGGGTGACGGCACCGGCCTCCGCCTGCGACGTCACGCTGGCGGACTCCGGCCACGGCGGAACCGTGACCTGTCTGCATGACGGCGCGCCGCTGGGCGTGGGGTGGCGTCTGACCATCCTGCGCAACATGCCGTTCGTCCAGAACGTGGACCTGCTGTCCGGAACCCGCTTCGATCCGCAGGTCATCGAGGACCAGCTCGATCAGGCCACAGCCGAGCGGCAGCAGCTCAAGGAAGCCGTGGACCGCGCCGTCAAGCTCCCCGCCGCCTCCGACATGACGCCCGAGGAATACGGGCGCGAGCTGCTGGACGCCCGGGA
>CASQEL010000085.1 GCA_949427775.1 uncultured Desulfovibrionaceae bacterium | reverse complement strand
GATCAGGCGAGGATAAAATTGAAGCGCCTCTATCCGATATTTATAGAATGACAGCTCACTAGGAGATTTTGCCCTGCAGCCGCAATGTTCACGACTGGACAGAGCGGCTCAAGTCTGCAACTATCTGCGCGCCGCGCTCGCAGAAAAAAACAGTCCGCGCGGCATAACGCACGGCAGAGCACGTTTGCGCCCTTCGGCGCAATGCTCCGGGAGCACATCATGGAAGTCTGTATCGCGTATATGCGGGGCAAACCCGTCATGCTGGCCCTGAGGGACGGCATCCCCTATATTGATGACGAACCCCAACCGATCAAGGGATTGACCGAAGAGGAGCTGGCGACGTTCAGCGCCGCCATCGGCCAGATCCCCTACTCGCCCGACGAAGGCTACAACGCGCTGGTCAACGCCCGCCGGGCCGCGTTTCTCGTCACGCTGCTGGGGCGGGCCGTGGGCGACGAGTGCGTCAACAAGCTCACCCACATTCTGGACAGCGTTCACTACGACGTGCTGGAATATCTCGGAGAAGACACCGATGCTTGAAATCCGCAATCTGCATGTTTCCGTGGGGGGCACGCCGGTGCTCAAAGGCATCGATCTGAAAATAGCGCCCGGCGAAACATTTATTCTGTTCGGCCCCAACGGATCGGGCAAAACCACCCTGCTTATGGCTTTGATGGGCTTCGGCGACTACACCGTCACCAAAGGTCAGATCATCTACAAGGGACAGGATATCACCCACGCCCCCATGTACGAACGCGCGCGGCTGGGCATGGGCATGTCCTTCCAGCGGCCGCCCACCATTCACGGCCTGCCCACGGAACACCTGGTGCGGATGTGCGCCCGCGGACGGGAGACGGACGTGCGCCGTCTGGCCGAACGCGTGCATTTCGATCAATTTCTGGAGCGCGACGTGAACGCGGGATTTTCCGGCGGGGAAATCAAGCGTTCGGAACTGCTCCAGCTCATGGCCCAACAGCCGGATCTGGTGCTCTTCGACGAGCCGGAATCGGGCGTGGACCTGGAGAACATGTCGCTGGTCGGACACACGGTGCGCTACCTGCTGGACAGCATGCCCGACGACTGCCAGGGCACACTGCGCGAGCGCAAACAGCGCCGCAAGACCAGCGGACTGATCATCACCCATTCCGGGCCTATTCTGGAATATGTCGTGGCGGATCGCGGTCAGGTCATGTACCACGGCAAGCTGTGCTGTGAAGCCAAACCCAGAGAAATTCTCGATCATATCGCCCGCTACGGGTACCAGGAATGTCTGCGCTGCCTGGCGGGCGATATGTACGGCAAAATCGCGGAGGCTCCCCTGTCATGAGCAAACCTGTGGATCTTTCCCGCTACGCCTTCAACGGCGGCGAAACAGCCGCTCCCATCGAAGATCTGAGCCGCCTCTCATCGGAAGACAAAGAACGTTTGGTGCATGCGGGCATCGACGTGCGCGACACCCACGTCAGCGGCGCATTCATGCATCTCAACCACGCGGGCGTGCACTGCCGCACCAACCGGGAAGGCCTGGAGCTGATGGGCATCAAAGAGGCCCTGAAAAAATACGACGGCCTGCCCCAGTATTTCTGGAAGCTCCTTTCCCCGGAAAAGGACGAATTCACCCGCGCGGCCCATGAACATCTTCAGGGCGGGTACTTCATCCGGGCCCGCAAGGGCGTCAAAATCCGGGAACCTGTGCAATCCTGCCTGTTCATCAAGGGCAGCGGCACGGGCCAGAGCGTGCACAACATCGTGGTGGTGGAAGAAGGCGCGGAATTGAATATTCTGGGCGGCTGCGCCACGGCCCACGGCACCCGCGAGGCGGCGCATCTGGGCGTCACGGAATATTATGTGGAAAAAGGCGGCAAGCTGACCTTCACCATGATCCACAACTGGGGCGAGTCCGTCGCCGTGCGGCCGCGTTCGGCCGGACTGGTGGGCGAAGGCGCCGTTTTCTGCAACAACTACATTCTGCTCAAACCCGTGGCCAATCTTCAGATGTACCCCTCCATCACCCTGGCCGGGCGCGGGGGCGTGGCCCGCTTCAACTCTGTGGTAGTGGCTCCCGAGGGCTCCTATGTGGATTCGGGCAACCGCGTCCAACTGGACGCACCGGACACCAGAGGCGAAATCATCGCCCGCACCCTGACCACCGGCGGCACCATCATCAACCGGGGATACATCGGCGCCGGCCGGGTTCCGGCGCGCGGACACCTGGAATGCAAGGGGCTGATCCTGGGCGGCGGACGCATTCACGCCATTCCGGAACTTGATTCCGACGTGGACGGCGTGGAACTGTCCCACGAGGCCGCCGTGGGCAAAATCGCCCAGGAAGAAATCGAATATCTCATGGCCCGCGGGCTGGATGAAAACGAGGCCACCCCCACCATCGTGCGCGGTTTTCTCAATGTGGACATCATGGGCTTGCCCGGACCGCTCAAGGAGGCCATGGAGCGACAGATCAGTCAGTTGGAATCCGGCAACGCCATGTAATTTCGGCGGATGCTGAACGCTACGTTCCGCTCTCCCACGCCGGGAATGCGGAGCCCCCGCGTGCCCTGCCCTCGGCAGAACCGTATTGCATACACCGGCATACATGGTCTACAAATTCGCCTGGCGGGATTGTTTCCCGCCGGGAGCGCGCGTTTCCCGCAAGCACCGTTTCTCCAGGTTGCAGTCCTGCCTCCTCATGCCGGGATAAGGGCGACGTCCCTGATCCCGGCATGCGACATATGGGAAATGCGCATTCCCGGCGGAAAAGAGGCGGATTGACTCACGGAAGACGCAGAGAAGGCAGGGGGAAGAACCATGCGCATCCTCAATCTGGACGGCCCGTTTCTGATAGACGGATTGCAGGCGCACGGCCATGACGTATTGAGCGCGGGCATCAGCGCTCGTTGCGATATGGTGATTCGCCATCCCCGGCGGGCCATGGCCGTCTATAAGCATGCCTGTGCAACAGGCTTCAGGCCCGACATGGTTCTGTACTGCGACTCGGGCAATCTGCCCTATTTCCCCGGCGTGGAAGAACTGCCCTGCCCTACCGCCTTTTACTCCATCGATACCTACTGCAACACCTGGCATTTCGGCTACGCTCATGCCTTCGACGCCGTTTTCGTCGCTCAAAAAGAACATACGCCCCTGTTCACCGCCGAGGGGCACAGGGCTCTCTGGCTTCCCCTGTTCGCGAAAGCGGCACAGGACATCTGCCGGAACGAAGAGCGTGATATTCCCGTGGCCTTCGTCGGCACCCTGTCTCCCAAAAACATTCCCGATCGCAAGCCGTTTCTGGAGTCCTTTCGCAAAGCGCATCCTCTGTTCGTGGCCACCGGCGCGTATGTGGATATTTTCAACCGGGCGCATATCGTGCTTAATCAGACGGCCGCCTCGGAAGTCAACTTCCGCTGCTTCGAGGCCATGGCCTGCGGAGCGGCGCTGCTCATGGAGCACAGCCTGCACGGCCTGGAAGATCTGTTCATTCCCGGAGAGCATATCCTTCCGCTCTATGAGCGCGGCAACGTGCGGGAAGCCGTCGCCATCGCCACGGCAGCCCTGGCCGACCCCGACGGACTGGCCGCGCTGGCCCGGCGAGGTCAGGAACTGGTGGCCCGGCGGCATACGGACAGGCACCGGGCCAAAACCCTGCTGAACGTCATGGAACCGCTGCTGCGCGAGAAAGCGCATCGGCGACGCCTGGCGGATCTGCCTCGCCGTCGTCTTCTGCTTGCCGCAGCCTACGGCATGTTGGCCGAGGGATTGACCGCGCCGCACCTGCGACAGCATGCCGCATATTTTCTGAATCTGGCCCGGCGTCTCGCTTCCCGATCAGGTAACGCATCGTCGTGACGGCCGCCCGGCTCAGGACCGTACCGGATCGCCCAACGGATCGCGTATGAACGATATGCCTAACCTGGGAAAAATTACTTTTAATTTCAGCGTATTGTTGCTTCAGATTCTGCCGGTGAGGGGAACGCCGTCAACACGCTGTCCACGCTGGAGACGGGCGATACCCGACCGCATTCCCGGTGGCCGCCGTTTTCCGATGTGCTCTATTCCCCGGCTGCGCGGCCCCGCTATTGCAACCCTGTTGGGAGGTGCACACCATGCAAACGGCATTGATCCTGATCGACATTCAAAATGAGTACTTTCCGGGCGGCTGGCTGGCGCTGCATGAGCCTGAGCGTGCTGCCGGGAACGCGGCGACGCTGCTGGAACACTGGAGAAACCGACGCCTGCCGGTGTTCCATATCCGTCATATCAATGACCGGAAAAACGCCACCTATTTCGTACCGGGCACTCACGGCGCCGATATCCACGCGCGTGTGGCGCCGATGCCCGGTGAACCGATCATCGTCAAGCACCGGCCCAACAGCTTCTTTCGGACGGCTCTGCAACAGCAGCTTTCCGAGGCCGGAGTGGGGCATCTTGTCGTCTGCGGCATGATGAGCCATATGTGCATTGACACCACTGTCAGGGCGGCCGGCGATCTGGGATATGCCGTGACCGTGGCGCAGGATGCCTGCGCCACCCGCGAATTGTGCATGAACGGACGCGTCATTCCCGCACCTACAGTCCATGACACCTTTATGGCCGCGCTGCACGGAACCTTTGCCGATGTGCGGAACGGCCACGACATCATCATATCGTTGTGACGCGCTATGGCGTCCGCGATGCACCCGGCGCGCCCGCGCGCCACAGGAGGAACAACATGTTTCAGTGTACCGTCCGCGTTTTCTGTCTGGCCCTGCTGTTGGGAACAGCGCTTCAAGGCTGCGGAGGCGAGCCCGGCGTCCGGGCCACCACAACCCAAAGTGTCAACAGCACCACCAAGGGACAGGAACTTCTGGATCTCAAGCAGGCATATGATCAGGGGATCATCACTGAGCGGGAATACAACAGACAGAAAGAAAGAATCCTGGACAGAAAATACTGAATGGATTCGCTTTAAAAATATGCGATGCTCCAAGCAAGGAAAGGGACCGGAAACGTCTGTTTCCGATCCCCTTTCTGAGGGAACAACGTGTTGACACTCTACAACTAGAGCAGATTCGCTACGACTTTTTACAAACTCACAGCTGAAAGACACGCTCGCTCCGGCATGGAACAGCACAAATACAGTGCGCGTATGCCTTCGCGGCGGCCGCCTGCTCCCACAGACGCCAGAGCATTTTTAACGTGAAATACTCTAAACGGTAATATCGATCTGCCGCCCCACCCCTTGCTCCTGCAAGGCCGCAGCGCGCAGGCCGTGCTCGGCGTTTGCGCTTGTCATCTGTGCCCCGCTTTGGATCACCTGCGCAGCCATGCTGCTCTGAAACTCCAGAGCTCCCTTCAACATGGAGGTGGCGAAAACCGCACTCACTTCGTCCATGGCAGACTCCTTTCCGAACAAACTGACATACCATTCCTATAGCGTGTACCAAATGAAATCAGGTACACGCCATGCCGACTTTGCTCCAGCCAAGATGACCGCGAAATCAGCCCGGGGCGAACCACGTTTCGCCGCAGGGATACTTTCAAAGCGTACATGCTGTGGGGTCAGCCCTCATGAAAACGCCGTCCGCAAAACGCCGGATTTTTTCGCCCGACAAAGCGCAAGGCAGGCATTGAGCAAAGTGCAGTGAGCATACCGCAAGGTCGATGCTTGCCTTGCAACGCTGCGGGACGAAAAAAAGCGGTTTTGCAGCAGGCAGGGTAATGAAGGCTACCCCTGAATCTCATATCGGCAGTTCTCGTCAATCCTCAAGGGGAACGACCGGACAAGGAGTCAGAAATACAGCCTTGACCACCGCGCCGACATTGAGGTGACCCCATCTTTGGGACAGGAGAAAACAATTTCTTGGCTTGCCTTTTCCCCTTCAGGCTGCCTTGGCAAGTCTTCAAGATAACGACGCCGCGGGCTCATTCCCCCAGACCAACGTAGAGAAGCAGCAATACGAACGTATCCCGGATGCAGCGCTCGAAGTTGCAAAAGATTTCTGTATCCGAAACAGACACCGAGGAATTTTCCGGCGTTCTTCCCAAACTCTTCTCGAAACAGGCGGTCCCACCCTCACGAAGACCGGGATCGCTACGACAGATGGAGACATTTCAAAAAAATCGCTCAGGACAATCTATTCTTGAAATCCTCATATCCGAACGAGCGCACGACGGCGAACATATCCTCAGATGGACGATATCGGGCAATGTACGGCAGGCGCA
This sequence comes from uncultured Desulfovibrionaceae bacterium, assembly GCA_949427775.1. Lineage (GTDB taxonomy): Bacteria > Desulfobacterota > Desulfovibrionia > Desulfovibrionales > Desulfovibrionaceae > CASQEL01. The sequence continues at coordinate 1,537 of CASQEL010000085.1, read as the reverse complement.
ATCCATTGAACGTGGTAGTCTTGACCATGCTGTAATGAGCCATATCGGTAAAAACCAAACGTTCTCCCGGCGCAAGCGGCGTATCAAAGCTGTATTCGCCGATGATATCCCCGGCAAGGCAGGATTTGCCCGCCAGGCGACAGGTCCAGCATTTTTCTCCGGGCCGTCCGGCATCGACAATCTCCGGTCGATACGGCATTTCCAGAACGTCGGGCATATGGGTCGCCGCCGAGGCATCCAGAATCGCCACCGGCATATCCGCTTCCACCACGTCCAACACCGTGGCTACCAGCCACCCCGTATTCAGCGCCACGGCTTCGCCGGGCTCAAGGTACACCTGCACGCCGTAGCGATCCCGAACCCGCTCAATACAGCGGCAAAGCAGCTCCACATCATATCCGGGGCGAGTAATATGATGTCCTCCGCCGAAATTCAGCCAGCGCATCCGCGGCAGATAGGCGCCGAATGTCTCTTCCACTACCGTCAATGTGCGTTCCAGAGCATCGGCTCCCTGTTCGCACAAGGTATGGAAATGCAATCCCTCGATGCCGTCCAGGGACTCAGGTTCGAAGTTCCGGGCTCGAACCCCCAGACGCGACCCCGGGGCGCAGGGATTATAGATGGCCACAGCCCCTTCCGAATGCTCCGGGTTGATGCGCATGCCGCAGGATATTTCCCGGCCGCACTCGGCCAGCATCGGCCGGAAACGTCGCCATTGCGCGAAGGAATTGAAGCTCACATGGTCGGCGTAGCGCAGCACCTCAGCCATATCTTCTTCCGACCATGCGGCGGCAAAGGCATGCACCTCTCCTCCGAACATCTCGCGCCCCAGCCGCGCCTCATCCGGCGAGCTGGCGCAGGTGCCGTACAGCGGACCTCTGCCGCCCTTGTCCGGGGCGCGCGACAACAGCGGGAACACACTCCACATGGCGAAGCCCTTGAGTGCCAGCAAAATCCGCGCGCCGGTGCGCCGTTGAATAGCACCCAACAATGCCGCATTCTTTTCCAGCAGTTCCTCGTCCACCACAAAGCACGGGGAAGGAACGCGTACAGGATCGTGGAATATATCGAAATAACTCATAATTCTGCAATTATGCTCAGTTGTGTCCATTCGCGGACATGGGACAACATCAGTGCGATCGGCCCGCAACCGGGCTGCACATGGTTCCGCTCGGACAAATTCCCGGACCATTCCCGCAACATCTATCGGTCGCCGGTCTTTCGGCCTTCCTGTCCTTTTCACCGGAAAAGGCAGGGAGTTCAGCGTACTCATCGTCTATCAAAAAACATTCCTCTTGCCGGGGTCAGCCCTCAGTACAACACCGTCCGCGAAACGCCGGATTTTTTCAGTCGGCAAGGCACGGGGCCGACATTGGGCGAAGCTGTATCGAGCATGTCGCGGGCTCAATGTCGGCCTTGCCGCGCCGCGGGATGGAACAAGGCGGCGTTTTACGGACGGCGTTTTAACGAGGGCTGAGCCTAAAGCAGTTCACGGTTGAAATGCTCCAAAAGATGTGGGGCTCCGCCCCACACCCCG
>CASQEL010000084.1 GCA_949427775.1 uncultured Desulfovibrionaceae bacterium | reverse complement strand
GGCAGCAGATACCGGCTTCCGGCGTTGACCGTCTGCCGCGCCTCGCCGCCGTCGAAGCCGAGGAACACGCCGTCGCCTATCAACAGGGAAACGTTTTCCAGGACAGTATGGGAAAAAACATCCACCACCCGGGCGTTGTCGACACGCAGATCGGCGGGCTCGCGACCAGTGGCCATGGCGATGCGGCGGGCAAGAGTTTCGGACATGTTCATGGAGCGCCTCCGGAACGCCGACGGCCGCGACCGCGGCCGGGGCATGGTGTTTGAAGCGTTATGAGGACCTGGCCAGCAACAACCAGACCTGGCCCCGGGTGTAGATGTTCAGCGCCTGTTTTTTCGCGTCGTCGCCTTCGCCCGTGTACATGTCGATACGGCGCAGCCTGATGGCGCTGCCCGTGTCGTGGGCAAAGCCCATACCTCGCACGTTTTGGCCGGGCGCGGGCAGATCATAGGCCACGATGCCGCCCAGAGGCAGTACGCGTTCGTCCACGGCCATACTGACCCAGGGCGTGAGATCGCATCCCGCCGTGCCGCGGGGATTTTCCGCGCCGTAACGGAAAAAGGCATAGCCCGACGCCGCCTCCAGAAATGCTCTGCGCCGCTCCGGATGGGCATCCCACCAGCGGCGCATGCCTTCCATGGTGGCGTCCTTGCGGGCCAGTTGGCCTGTGCGTATCAGATATCCGGCCATGCTTTTGCCCCTGACGCCGTTGAGTCCGGCGAACAGGGCGGCCTGATGCGATCCGTCGTTGAAACGGAGAATGCCGGAGCCTTCCAGCATCAGCAGATACGCATCGAAGGGGTGCCGCACCCAGGCCATTTCCAGGTTCCGCCCACGCAGCGCGCCGTCCAGATCGATGGCCGCCCGCCCGTGATAGGGCGTTTCCGGGCGGATGATCCGGGTGAAGGCTTCTTCCGGACAACTGTCCGTGGGCAGGCAGTGGGCCAGGTCCGGCGCGATTTCCGGGGGCAGGCGATAGAGGGGATGTTCGTAGCCGGGCTTGCGGGTACGGCTGGCGGCGACGACCGGCGAATAATAGCCGGTGAAGCGGACGTCCGGACTGACGCGCAGCCATTGAAAATGTCGCGACAACAGCTCAGGCTCCGCATCCAGGCGCGGCAGCAGGGAATCCAGCAGGCGCAGCGAGGCGGTCACTTCGCTCCAGGTGACGCGGCGGCCGCTGTGTTCCACGGCCCGCTCTTCCTGTGTCCGGCTTGCGGCGTATTCCAGACTGCGGCGCAGGGCGGGGCGCAGTTCCGTCCAGGAGCGCAGTCCCATGCTCTCTTTACGCAACTGTACGGACAGGCGGCGGGCCTCTTCGGAAGAAGCCGCATGAAACAACGGCGCTCCGGACGGCGTGTTCAGGGCGGGAACGGTCGGGCGCGTGTGTCCCGGCACGACGGAAGAGACGGAAGGGGCCGTGTCGCGGGCCGACTCCGCGGCGGCGTTCGGGCGGGGTCGGCATGCGCACAGCAGCAGTCCCGCGACAGTTACGGACAACAAAATACAACAGGATAAACGCGACATAACGGGCATGGAACGCACTCTCCTCCCTTTCGGAGCTGAACATGTTTTCGCACGGACAATACGGGAGTCCGCAACGGGAGCGATTGTGGATGGCCGGGGGCATGATGCCCCCGGACCCCCCATTTTGCCGGCCGGCGCTTTGCGCCGGCCGGCCATTGGGGGTGCAGGGGAATCATTCCCCTGCCGAGGGGTTTGGGGGCGAGCAGCCCCCAAGAGCGCATTTCAACCTGAAAATACTCTAATGACCGGAGTAATCCAGCACATTATTCAGCGGTGCGCTGGAAATCGTCATTTCCGTTCCGGTAAAAATATGCCGGGTCAACGTCCAGGCCTCCAGATCCAGGTAATCCAGTTTTCCCCGGCAGACAGGCGTTAAACGGGAACGGAGAGTTTCCAGAACGTCCTCCAGAGGAAACCAGATGCCCTCAAAGCTCAACCGCAACAGATCGCCCTCCAGTTCCGCGGCTTCACCGCAAAGGGATTGCAGGCGTTGCAGTATATCGTTGTCCGCAGGATAAAGATTGCCGTACACTTTGACCAGTATATTATGAGGATGCATGAAAAAATCCTTATGGCTCCGGATTGGCCGGAACCTTACGGTGTATCGGTGGCGCTGTCCGCGACGGAACGCCGGGGCGCGCCGGGGCGGGAAGGCCAGTCGGCGGGCGCGGGGGGAACAGACGCGGAGGCGTCGGCCGGTGGCGTTGCCGGGATGTCCGCGACGGCTTGCGCGGTCTTCGGGGCCGGTGGAGGCGTCGCCGTGGCGGGCGTCGCCTGCGCCGTTGCCGAAACCGCAGGTTCCGGCGGAATCGTTTGCTCCTGCGGCGGCAGAGGTTGCGTCGGGAGTGGAGCATCTGCTGCGGGATTTTCCGGCACAGCGGCGGAGAGGGCTGTCGGAGGCAGGCATTGCAGGCGCTTGCGCGCCGCTTCCAATCCGTCGCAATCGCCCAGCATGCAGGCTTTGTTGAAGTCCTCGCACATGGGGCCGTAATCTTCGCGCACCATGCGGATAGCGCCGCGTGCGCGCAGCCATTGCGGCATGTCCGGCCGCAGTTCCAGAGCGGCCGTGAGATCCGCCTCCGCCAATGCCGACTGTTGCAGACGCAACTGGGTCAGTCCCCGGAAATAGCGCGCGCGGGCCAGTCCCGGCATCAGAGCGACGGCCTTGTCCAGGCTCTCCAGAGCGGCCTGGGGCAGATCCTGTTGCAACTGTGCTTCTCCCAAGGCGCACCACAGCAAGGCGTTATCGGCATCCAGTTTCACGGCGCGCCGCAGTTCCCGCGCGGCAACGGCCGGTTCCGCCCAACGGCCGCGCAACTGTTCCAGTACTGTCATATAAATATGCAGTGCTTTCAGACGGTTTTCCAGAGAATTGATGCGTCGGATGAAAATATGATCAGCTTCCGGGCCGTGGCGACGGCGCGTGTCAGCGGCGCGCAGAAGCAGATCCCGTCCTTCCTTTGCGTACCCGCGCATGGCCTCGGTGGCGGCGGCATACAGGGCCAGCACTTCGGGATGTCGCAATGCCGTGCGCAGGCGCGTGGGCAAATCCTCCGCCTCCGCCAGCCGGGCAACAGCGGTCAGTTCCCCTTCCGCTTTGCCGCTGTCCGGAGAAAATCTGAAGGTCGGAGAAAAGACGGCGGCGGTCAGAGCCAGGCGCTGTGCCCGTGTGGTGGCTCCCAACTGCACGACGGTACGGGACTCCAGCTTTCCGGCGGCCTGGCGCAACGCGGCCAACCAGGATTCGTTCTGCACGAAACGTTGGGCCGTTTCCCGGCTGACGTTTCCTCCGTAAGGCAGAGTGGCCGCCGCCTGCGGCATTCCGGCGGTCCGACAAAACGCGGAGCGGAGCGGAAGCAGGGTCAGAAAAAACGCCAGACAGACCGCCGCGACGAGAGAGCTCCCCGACGCAACGGCCTGTCCGGGCCGATTCCGTGCAGAACGGCAGACCGGCATTACTTGTGTGAACTGATGGCCTGTTGCACTTTACGGGCGGCGGGTTGCACCAGTTCCTGCATGGTGTCGACCAGCAACTCCTCGGCGGCGCTGGAAGAGGGCAATCCTTTCTTGGTCTGCGCGGCGGAAAGTCCCTGGCTGATGACCCGACCTTTACGGTTGGACAAGACCATGGTGGCCCGCAGAGTGACGGAAAGTTCCGTGCTGGAGGCTTCCTTGAGCCAGACTTCGTCGATGACGCCGGTAATGATGTAGTCGGGATTGGCGTTGCGGGCCTGATCGCCCGAGGCGGCGTAGGACACCTGCAATCCCTGCCGCGAAAGCTCGTCGGCCAGTGAACGGCTCAACCATTCCGCCACGGACGAAGTGGCGACGAAGGAGGAGCCGTCGCGCCGCACGCCCAATTGGGTATTATGGCGTTTGTCCGTAAATTGCACCACGGCCACGCTGGGCGCGCCCGGCGCGGGCAGTACGCTGCTGTCCGCAGGTTTATAGGGCAGCCGCACCGTATTGCTGGGACCGCAACCGGCACAGAACAGGACCGCCAGCAACACGCCGACAAGGCTCAGGGCAGAAAAGCATTTCATGAACACCAACCTCCGAAGAATATCTGGATGCAGCAGGGCAGGATCGCCGGGGCCGCCGCGATCTTCCGGGGAGCACAAGCATCAAGGGCGGAAATGTTATCGTCGCGCCCGGCGCCCTCTTTTATCGCGGCCTGCGCTCCCGCCTTCGCCGGAGCGGTTGCGGCGGATTTCACCGGCGGCAAGACCGCTCCATGATCAGCCCTCATTACCCAACCTGGGGCAAAGCCGCCTTTTTCCGTCCCGCGGCGTTGCAAGGCCACCATTGTGGCATGTTCAATGACGTTACAGCTTCGCCCGATGTTTGTCTTGCGCCTTGCCGATCAAAAAAATCGGCGTTTCGCGGACGGCGTTTTCATGAGGGCTGACCCCGGATTTTTCCGGGACTATACATGGGTTGCGGACAGGACGCAATTACCGAAACGACCTTCGGCCCGCTGGTGGAACAGAGCCTGAACTTGCTGATAAATTCGTAGTATCCGTCGGTGGGGCCGACCGAAGGACGGCTGAACTCCGTCCGCGCCGGGGAGCCCTTGAGTCCAGCGGAAATCGCGGGATCAAACCGTCCGCCGGAGCGCGGCAACGACCGGCCGAGGGCTGACCCTACTTTCTTCTTTCTATACCGGATGCCGCATAGTATGCGGCTTTATCCTTATACATCAAGGTTTCCGCTTCCGCTATAATGTTGCTTCCACCTTCTGCAGCGTTGCTTTTCCAGACAGCGCCGACTGCCATGACAACATCGTATTCACGCATTTTTTCCTTGAGATTCTTCACTTTCTTCCATGATTCCATTTCACTGATTCCGTTGCATACCGCTAATAGCTCATCGCCGCCCAGACGGAACAGCGCATAACCGTCTAATGTTTTTTTCATGCATTCACACGCGGAGAGAATTAATCTGTCTCCGGCTTCGTGACCTTTTTCATCATTTACTCTTTTTAACCCTGTAATATCACAATACACTATTCCAATACTGTCATTCTGATCCATGTTATCTATATATTCCCGGAGTGCGTGGCGGTTGCCGATTTGTGTCAAATGATCAGAGTACGACATTTGTTTCAAATTTCTCACAAGATTTCGGACTCTTATTAATGATTCGATAAAATAGCCCATAATCCTGAGCATATTTATGGTATGCTTCAGTGTTTGCACAGGCGGATTGTCCACTCCGTAAAACCCAAGCGCTTTGCCGTTATCATATAAGGGTACTACTACAATTGATACAATATTCTGCTTTTTCAGGTTGTCGTATTGTAATGGATCCTGTTCTCTCATATCCTCTATGTTTTCAAAAACTATACACTTGTTTTCGCGAAACCTGCCATACCAATTCCTGCAGATTTCCGGCGAAAGATTTTGCAGATTGTCTTTTTCCGGCGTGATTCCGTCCGCAACCCATTCATAGGTATTGTCATCGCCGTCTTGTCTGTTTTTCTCGAATATATATGATCGTTCTCCGTCCAGGAACTTGCCGAGGCATTCCAGAACAATCTTCAAAGATTTTTCAGGATCGGCTGCCTGCAAGGCTATCCGCAGAGTTTCATTTGCGTGTTGTTCAATATGATTGATGTTTAACAGACTCTGCACCATCTGATTGATATAATTGCTGAGTTCATGAAATTCCAGACTGCTCTGAATATCGACTCTGGCCTCCAGATCACCTTTTGCAATCAGCTCCAGTTTTTGTATGACATCATGGATTTTATCCACTACATATGTATTCATATATTTTGTAACTGATACAACCAAAATAAGCGCTACAATACTCATGCAGATCAAAAATACTGCCATGGTAAGTAGTACACCCTGATAAAGATACCTGATAGAAATTACTTGTCCAATATAATTTGGACCTATTTTTTGAAAAACGCAAAAGGAATGTCGCCCATTAACTTTATTATAAAACCACTTTTGATTTTCTTTTATATCTTCAAAATGAAAGCCAATAGCGGAACACGCATTTCCGACAACTTTCAGGTTATTGGAACCTATAATTATTCCACTATCTCTATCAATGGCGTAATAGTTTATATTAGGATTTACCCGAAGCAAAGAAAATATATGGGAAAGTTCATTCTTCTCTGTTGCCTTGATGACATTGACGGGATTCATTCCGACTTGTACTATAAATTCTCCGCCTTTGCTCCAGACTGCTGAATACTGCATCAGTTTCCCTTCCGCTGTATTCTCTGTAATATCCTGAACCATCTTTAGTGATGTATCCGCAAGCATTGGCTTGAAGAAATGCATCTGCTCTCCGGAATCAACCGTGTAGCCATAATATTGAGGCAGTGTTCCTGCAAATATTTGCCCATCCTTGTTAAAAATATGAATTTCATCTACTTCAACCTCTGCCGCAATCTCTTTGAGTTTATCCGAAGAATGAAGCGCTTCCGGATCTCCTTCAACAATGCGGGATACCGCCTGTGCCGCATGGAGACAACTCTGTTCATATTCCTTTTTTATTTTAACAAGTTCTTCCTTATTTTCTGTTAATACCTGTTCCATTTGCAGAAAAGTTCGGTTCGCATTATTGTAAGCCTGCATCTGTTTGTTTGTCAGCTGAAATGCAAGTATCATGGCAAAAGTTGCCAAAACCAGGACCCCTGCAATTCTATACATATATCCGCTGATTATCTTTCTTAAATGCTGCATCTGGTGTCCCTAAATTTAAAAATCATATTTCAGGTTCGTCCGGTAAATACGTATCCGCTTGACGAATGAAAAGTACCGTTGCTGTTCAGTCTGAATGCCATGACTATCAAGCCGCGTCTTGCGTCCTTGCGCAAAACGTTATTGCGGCAAAAAAAGTTGCATCAGGGGCACACCTGACCTGGCCATGCCGGTCATATTTCGGTGTGCATCCAAAAACCGTCGTCGACGGTTGCAATGTTCGCCGGCACATTGAATCTTTCTTCGGGGCAATCATTAGGGGCAATCATGCGGAATATATGCATCAAAACATAACGTACTGTTATAATTTAGTTTGATGCCGTGATTTTCAGGATAACTATATTCAAGTATCAAGTGTACATGTGGTTTGTCAAGAAAAGCAAATCATTGTAAGAGCAATTTATTTCAAAAGAAATAAAGGAGATATAATTTGATGCAATGTGGTATCCTGTCGAAAAAAACAAATTTTGTGTCATCAAGGCTATTGATCGCAGCACCAGGAAGACTCCGGCATGGATGCTCGGCAATCATGATGCTGCACCTCTTTGATGAATATGCGAAGAATTAATATAGTTAATATATTGAATTGTTATACTGACAATGGCCCATCGTCTGCGGAAGGCGGCACCGCCGGAACGCCATATCATGGAAAAAGCCTGCACGATTGCTATCGAACAAAACACCTGTAATACCCGGCGCCATACAGGAAAATGTATCCGTAAAACCAAGGTGTTTTTCAAAAAAGAGCGTAGGGTGGATTGCCCCCGCGCTCGGGCAGAGCGTAGCAGTAGAACCTTTTTTGAAAAATATCAAACTCGGACATTGTCTAGTACACAGAAACATCTAGTACACAGAAACATCTAAAGTTTCTGTGTACTAGCCGCCATGCGAGAGCATGGCGCGGCGGCGTAGTCGCCGTGAATGAGCCGAAAACCGTGTTTTTCGGCGAATGATCTTGACGCAAAATACGAAGTATTTTGCGTTATGCGGTACTAGAGCAGTTCACGGTTGAAATGCTCCAAAAGATGTGGGGCTC
>CASQEL010000083.1 GCA_949427775.1 uncultured Desulfovibrionaceae bacterium | reverse complement strand
CCCTTGCTTAAGGGCAGACGACAGACTGCAACCGGAGCGTGTTTATGTTGTCTTGCATCTTGTTGGGAATGGCCGCGCTGTTGGTGGGGGGGCTCATCGGCACCGTGGGCGTGGGAGGCATTCTGCTTATTCCCGCGCTCGGCGTATTCGCCGGACTGTCGACACATATGTCCATGGCCACGGCGCTGTTGAGTTTCGTGTTCACGGGCGTGCTCGGCACATGGTTGTACCAACGGCACGGAAGCATCGATTGGCGCATCACCATTCCCATCTGTCTGGGGAGTCTGCTGTTCGGGGGGCCGGGGGCCATGGTCAACGGCTGTGTTTCCGCGCGGCTTCTGAATCTGCTTTTGGGAAGCATCATTCTTTTCGCCGGGTTCTATGCGCTGTTCCCGGCGCGTGCAGGGCTGGCCGTCGCGCGGGACGCCGTGGGCGGCAAGCGTTTTCTGCTGTTGACGGGCATCGGCGGTCTGGTGGGCTTCGGCTCCGGCCTGACCGGCGTGGGCGGCCCTGTGCTTTCCGTGCCGCTGATGGTCATTCTGGGATTCTCTCCCTTGACCTCCATCGCCACCGGGCAGGTGATTCAGATCGCCGCCGCGCTGTCCGGTTCCCTGGGCAACGCCGCCAACGGGGTCATCGACTACGGCACCGCGGCGTGGGTGACCTGCCTGGAACTGGCGGGCGTGGCGGCCGGCGCGCGCCTGGCCCACGCCATCTCCATGAATCTGCTGAAAAAAATCGTTTCCATCGTCTGCATCCTTGTGGGGGCGCTGATTCTGACGCGCGCCCTCGGTGCATAACCTTTATACCCTTAAGGAGTTGCAACGTCATGTCTTTTACTCTGAAAGAACGGCCCATTTTCATGATCGGCGCGGAGCGTTCCGGCACAACCCTGGTCATGGCCATGCTGGGTTGCCATTCCCGTATCGCCGTGCCGGAGGTCGTATGGTATTATCCCCGTTTTTATCCTTACCTGCACACCTACGGTGATTTGTCCAGGGAGGAAAATTTTCTCACGCTGGCCCGCGAGATGGTGTTCGGTCTCAAAACGCCGTTCTGGGGCATGCAGGTCAATCCCCGCACCATTGTGGACGAGGTGATCGAACTCGCGCCGGAGCGGAGCTTCGCCGGGCTGTACGCGGGCATGCACCGGCGTTTCGCTCAGTATATGAACAAACCTCGGTGGGGAGAAAAAACGCCGCACAACCTGTTTTTCGTCGGTCCCATGCACAACGATTTTCCGAACGCCCAGTTTATCTACATCACGCGCGACGGCCGGGATTCCTGCGTGGATTACATGGAGTCTTCCTTCGGCCCCACCAACATCTACTGCGCGGCCCACTCCTGGAAGCGTTGCTGGAACGCCGTCAAGGAATGGCGGGAACCGCTGCGGGCCAAGGGGCTTTGGATGGATGTGCGTTACGAGGATCTGGTGCGCCGTCCGGAAGAGGTCATGCGCGGGGTCTGCGCGTTTTTGGAAGAGGACTTCGAGCCCGGCATGTTCGATTTCTATAAAACGGATTTGGCCAAAGCGCGCGGCGCATCGCGGGACCACGCGCCCCTGGGGCATGCCGTCAGCGACAAGTATGTGGGCATCCACAAGGATTTGCTGAGCCTGCGGGATCAGCGCATCTTTGCCGCCGTGGCCGGAAAGGAACTGGAAGAGGCGGGATACGAAAACGACGTGCAGCCGGAAATGCCTTCGCAGACGCTCATAGACAAGTATGTCGAATTCGACGGGCGCATCCGCGCCGCCACGCTGGACGGTTTTGAAGGACATATCGTTTACGAGAGCTATAACGACTGGCTTGCCGACCAGCGGGAGGAACGCAGAAAGCGGGGCGTCTGGAGCGAGAAGGACAATCCCCGCGTCTTTCCCCAGGGAGATCCCGATGAGGAAATGATTATCGGTCAGCGCGCCTGGACCTGCTGGAAGCGGCACTTTGCCGTCAAGCGGCAGTATGTGGGAGGCGTGGTGCTGTAAAACGCGGTCGGGCCGACCCTGCGGCCCGCGGTCTGCGCGAGGGCAAAACATGGCAGTGTCTTGCCCTCGCTGCCGGAATCCCCGGATGCTTTTCGGCAAAAGCCCGCCGCGCAACAAGCGCCGCGCGGCGAGGCGGCAATACAGGGCGCATATCGGTTTCCGGTGTGATACACTCAGGGGGGCAGCCCTCAGCAACCCACCGGCTGCAAAGCCGCCTTTTTCCGTCCCGCGGCGTTGCAAGGGTAACATTGATCTTGCGGTATTTCAATACAGCTTCGCCCAATGTGTGCCTTGCGCCTTGCCGGTCGAAAAAATTCGGCTTTTCGCGGACGGCGTTTTCATGAGGGCTGACCCCGGCTTGGACAAGCCAAAGGAGCAATACCGTGGCAGACGCAACTTCCGCTTTCCGTGGCTATACGGCAAAAGAGTGGGGCATTGTTTTGGCCGGTCCCGCGCTGCTGGTCCTGTGCCTCGCCGTTCCCGCTTTCGGACCGTTCAACGCCAGAATCGGTTTCGGCATCCTGTTCTGGATGGTCTGGTGGTGGGTGACGGCGGTGGTGGACATCAAGGTGACCTGTCTCGTTCCCATATTCGTGGCCTGCATTTATCAATACATGCCGCTGGAAAAAGTGCTGGGGGCCTATGTACACCGGGAGGCGGCCCTGATTTTCGGCGCGACGGCCATTACCGCGGCCTGGGTGCGCTGGGGATTCGCCCGGAGACTGGCGCTGCAGTTTCTGATGCGCGTCAGCGGCAATGTCCGCGCCCAAACGGCGGGGTGGTTCGTGCTTTGCGCCGTCACCAGTTTTGTGGTGGGCAACACCACTGTGGCCGCCATGTTCGCGCCCGTGGCCGTGGCTTCGCTGCTCTACGCGGGGTATTCCACCAATGAGGAACGCTGGAACTCCAGGGCGGCCTCAAACATTCTGATCGCCGTGGCCTGGGGGGCTTCCGTGGGAGGCATGGCCACACCCTTGGGCGGAGGGCAGTCCGTGGTCACGTACGGCCTGCTCAACAAATATCTCGGCCACGACATATTTTTCATCGACTGGACCCTGCGCATGCTGCCCGTGTCTCTGTGTGTGACGGCGGGGGTGGCCGTGCTCATGTATTTCATGAAGACGGACGTGGAATCCTTCAGCGGGACCAGGGAGTTTTATCGGCAGGAACTGGAAAAGCTGGGCCCCATGACCTATGAGGAGAAGGTTTCCCTGTACGGTTTTGTCCTGGCCATTTTCCTGGCAGTGGTGCAGCCCGCCTACGCTCCGTACACCAAAGGCCCCATGTGGGCCTGGCTGAAGCCGACGCAGATGTTCTGTCTGATTCCCATGCTTCTCTTTTTCTGGCCCTCCAGAGCGGTCAAAGGGGAAAACATTATTTCGCCGGCGACCTTGCGCAACTATTTTCCCGTGACCATTTTGTTCATGTGGCCCGCTTCCGTGGCCCTGAGCAAGGTGCTTTCCGGCACGGGCGCGGGCGCGGTGTTCGGGCAGTGGATCACCCACTTCATGGGCATCAGCGACACGCTTTCCATCGTGGTCTGGAGCGTCATTCCCAACCTCCTGTCGCAGGTGACCAGCGACACCGCCGCCGCGGGCGTCATGGTGCCGCTGGCCCTGGAAGCCATGAATCACTGGCAGGGACTGGAGTTCGGCGCGGTGGCCTGGGTGTGGGTCACGGGCTCGGCCATCAGCTGGAGCTATGCCGTGGCTTCCGCCACGGGCGCTCAGGGCATCGTGGCCGGGTACGGAGCCAACCTGCGCACCATGTTCGTCTGGGGAATGGGAGCCGCGGCGGTTTCCGTGGGTGTGACCATCGTGTACTTCTGGCTGGCCATCGTCGTCTTCCGATCGGGATTCTACATCATGCCCCCGGTATAGAGCGGCGGGCGCGTTCCGCCCGGAGGACGGAAAAAAACAACAGCGGCGCGGGGGAATGTCTTGCCGGAGGCGTTCCCCTGCGCCATACCCGTAAGGCGGTGCGGATCATGGCCTCTCAGGCATACCGGCTGGCGTTCGTTTCCAATTCCAATACCATCGCTGAAGTGGTGCGCGAATACGCGGCCCGGCAGGGTCTGCGGGTGGAAATCCGGCTGGCGACCATGGAAAAAGCCGTACCCGTGGCCCGGCAACTGCTGGATACGGGCACGGAAGTCATCCTCGGGGGCGGGGGGACGGGCAAACTGTTGCGCCAACGTCTCAAGCGGCCGGTCATCACCATCGCCCGCAGTCATCTGGACGTGCTGCGCGCGTTGCGGAAAGCGCGAGAGCAGGGCGAGCATATCGCCCTGACCTGCTATGACACGCCGCCCGACGGTATGGGCATGCTGGCCGATCTCTTGGGCATACGTCTGGATATCGTGCGTTTTTTCTCCACGCGGGAGTTGCGGCAGGGCATCCGTCGCGCGGTGGAGGCGGGCGCGCAGTGCATCGTGGGAGGCGGCATCTGCGGCGAAATCGCCGCGACCTGCGGCTGTCCCGCCGTGGTGGTGACGCCCGGCGTCGAGGTCATCCAGCGGGCTCTGGAGGAAGCCGTCAACATTGTGCTCTCGCAGCGCCGCGAACAACAGGAGGCCGCCTGGCTGCGGGGCATTCTGGATTCCCTGCACGAGGGCATCATCGGGGTCGATCAGCAGGGACGCGTGGTGACCTGCAATCGTCAGGCCGTGCATCTGCTGGGCGCGGACCCGGAACGCACGGACGCCGCGGCGCTGTTGCGGGCCATGGATGTTCCCCAGGTGCTCAGAAGCGCCGAAACCAGGGAGGACAGCGTGCGTCAGGTGGGCGGGCAGGAATTCATCATCAATGCCCGGCCGGTCGTGGTCCAGGGAGATATGGAGGGCGTGGTCACGGCCTTCCGCTTGTCGTCGGATATCCGCAACATCGACCGCAAGCTCAAGGAACGCCTGCGCCGCCGGGGTTTCGCCGCCCGGTACAGTCTGGAAGATCTGGTGGGGAACAGTCGAAGCATGACGCTGTTGCGGGCCAGGGCCGCCCGCTTTGCGGAAACGGAAGCGGCAGTGCTGATCCAGGGGGAAACAGGAACCGGCAAGGAACTGCTGGCCCATGCCCTGCACCTGGCCGGAGCGCGGCGTTCCCAGCCGTTTGTGGCGATCAACTGCGCGGCGCTGCCTGAATCGCTGCTGGAAAGCGAACTTTTCGGCTATGCGGAAGGAGCGTTCACGGGAGCGCGGCGCGGCGGCAAGGACGGGCTTTTTGTGCTGGCCCAGGAAGGGACGATTTTTCTTGATGAAATCGGCGACATTTCGCCGCTGCTTCAGGTACGTCTGCTGCGGGTGCTGGAGGCGCGGGAAATCATGCGCGTGGGGGGAGACAGGGTCATACCGGTCAATGTTCGGATTCTCAGCTCTTCCTGGAAAAATCTGGCGCAGGAGGTGCGGGAAGGGCGTTTCAGGGCGGATCTGTACTATCGCCTGACGACGTTGTGCCTGCACATGCCGCCGCTCAGGGAACGGCGGGAGGATATTCCCGCCCTGACGTCCACGCTGCTGCGTCGCCACGCTCTGCCGCCGCGCTGTTTTTCGGCGCGGGGGCTGGCGCTGCTCAAAAATTACGACTGGCCCGGCAACATCCGGGAACTGGATGCCCTGGTGCGGCGCTATGCGCTGTTGTTGTCCGGATCGGAGCCGGAGGACGATCTGCTGGAAGAATTGCTGGAAGAGTTGCGTGTCGCCTCGTTGCCGCCGGCGACCGGCCGGGCGCCCTCATCCCCGTTCGTTGGGGCGGACAGGGATGGGGAGACGGTAACGGACGGCGAGCCGGAGCCGGACGGTCGATCGCTGAAAGCGCAACTGGAACGGCGCGAACGGGAGATCATTCGCCGGACGCTGGAGCAGACCGGGAACAACCGCATGCAGGCGGCCGCCTTGCTGGGCATCAGCACGAACACCCTGTGGCGGAAGCTCAAGATGCAGTGAACGGACGCGCCGGAACGGCGGCGGAATCTTTCGCGGAAAGAGCATTCCGCCGCCCGGCGTTTGCATTACCAATCGATTTGCAGCGGGCCGAAAACGCTTTCGTGGCGGGCGCGGAAGGCCGCTTTGTCAAAGGTATGCTGCTGCGTGCCGTATTCCTCCAGCGCGAAACTGGCGCAGGTGGAGCCCACGCACACGGCTTCCGGCATGCTGAGCCCGGCTTGGAGTCCCTTGAGGATGCCCGCCCGGTGCGCGTCGCCCGCGCCGGTGGGGTCCACGATGCGGTCGGGCTGCACCGCGGGAACGGTGGTCAGACTCCGGCCGCTGACCGAGGAACCCTTTTCGCCGTAGGTAGTGACGAGCCATTGGGTGCGGGACTGGATTTCGGCCTTGGTTTTGCCCGTGGCCTTGCAGATCATGTTCAGCTCGTAGTCGTTGGTGGTCAGGGCGAAGGAGCCGCTGATGGCGTCCAGCAGTTCGTCTCCGGTGAGCACCGGCAACTGCTGGCCGGGATCGTAGATGTACCGCACGCCGTGTTCCCGGTAGTAACGGGGCAGGGAGCGCATGTCGTCGAGGTTGCCGGGCGAGACGATGGCGATGTCTTCCGCGGGCGCAAGACGGGAAAAGTCGTAGTTGCAGGGCAGGGTCATGGCGCCGGGATAGAACCCGGTGATCTGGTTGCTGTGCAGATCCGTGGTGATGTAACAGAGAGCCGTGAATTGATCGTTTTCCTGGCGGATGCCTTCCAGCGGCAACCCCATGCCGGTGAGAAATTCGGCATAGGCCGTGAAATCCTTGCCGACGGCGGCGAGAATCAGCGGTTGTTCCCCGAGCAGGGCCAGCGTGTAGGCGATATTGCCGGCGCAGCCGCCGCGCTTTTCCTCCATGCGTTCCACCATGAAACTGACATTGATGATGTGCAGTTTTTCCGGGAGGATATGATCCTGGAATTTTCCAGGGAAAGTCATGATGCGGTCGTAGGCCACGGAACCGGAAATATAAATCGACATATGCTGCTCCTTGTCGGGCAAATCATTCTATTGACGCTTGCGTTGCTCTCGATGTCCGCACGGCGCGCTTTGCATTCATCCGTCCGACGGATCGCAGAACAGCGTCCGACGGTGCGAGCGGGGCGCAATACCCGCCCCGCCGGAGCATTGTAAAACAACATGCCCCCAAATTACTGTTGCGTTTCGCGGCATGTTCCGTCCATCCTTGCCGCCCCGCTGAGGCGAAAAGCGGCTCAGTCCCCGGGGCGCGTGGATTCGCGCAGCCAGGCCAGAAAATCCCGCTCTCCCGCCGCCAGGGGCAGGGCGACGATGCAGGGGGTTTTGTAACTGTGCATGCCGCGGACGGCGGCGCACAGCGCTTCAAAACGATCCTCTTCCGTTTTGGCGATGCAGGCCACTTCTTCCGCCTGCTGCACGGCGTTTTCCCACCAGTAGATCGACTGTATGGGGGGGAGAATGTTGACGCAGGCGGCAAGCCGCCGTTCCACCAGCGCGGCGCCGATACGGCGGGCTTCCTCTGCGTCGGACATGGTCATATATACCATAAGGGCCATGGCCTTCTCCCTTGAGCGTTTGAGAACCGGCACGCCGGTCGATCCCTGCCGCGCGGTTCGCCTTCGCCGGAACATTTCGCGTCAGCGGGAGCGCCTGGGGAAATG
Organism: uncultured Desulfovibrionaceae bacterium; assembly: GCA_949427775.1. Taxonomy (GTDB): domain Bacteria; phylum Desulfobacterota; class Desulfovibrionia; order Desulfovibrionales; family Desulfovibrionaceae; genus CASQEL01. Next base: position 199 of record CASQEL010000083.1, on the reverse strand, counting down.
CTCCGTCCGCGCCGCGCGGGAAAGCGCACCGGAACGAACCGCATTTTTTTCAGACTATATGATTTCCGGCATCCCGGCAATGCGCGGGCTGCGGCGGAGGTCGGAGCGGGGCAATCGCACGAACGAAGATGCTCTGTTGAGAATATTAGAGCAGTTCACGGTTGAAATGCTCCAAAAGATGTGGGGCTCCGCCCCACCC
>CASQEL010000082.1 GCA_949427775.1 uncultured Desulfovibrionaceae bacterium | reverse complement strand
TGCTCTCGCATGGCGGCTAGTACACAGAAACTTTAGATGTTTCTGTGTACTAGTCTTCAAAGACCTGATAGGTGTGCTTGGTCATCAGTTCGTAATTGTTGCGCAGCTCGTCGTGCAGACGGGCGTTTTCAATGGCGATGGCCGACACGGCGGCCACGGCTCTCATAAAGCTTTCCTCGTCCGGGGAGAAGTCGCGTTCTTCGGCGGAGTAGACGCGCATCAGGCCGATAGCCTTGTCGTCCACCATGAGCGGGGCCGACAGCACGGACACCAGTCCCTCGGCCTTGGCGGATTCGGGATACTGGAAGCGCCCGTCGGCCGCGGCGTCGCGCATGTGAATGACCTTGCCGCTCAGAACTTCGCCGTCCATGCCGCTACGTTTGACCTCCACGGGGCCCTTGCGCATGTAGGTGGAGGACAGGCCGTAGGCGGCGCTGGGCAGCAGAAAACGCCCGGTACGATCCAACAGTCGGATGGTGCTGGCTTTGCAGCCCATGGTTTTGGCGGTTTCCTCGGTGATTTTATGCAGCACCTCCTTGGGTTCGAGGCTGGAGCTGATCACAAGCACCACATCGCGCAAGGCGCGGAAATAATCCTGGGCCATGGTATATACTCCTTTGCGCCGGAACGCCGCGTCCGCACGGACGCCGTTTCCCGCGCGGCTGTTTATTTTTGCAGGAGCCGAAATCTTATATATGGTCTTCAGTATGCACCAAACACAGGCCGGGCACAAGCCGTATCCGGCCCGCCCGGCGGCAAAAGCCCGCCGTTTTCGGGGCATGTCACGCCGGCCCCGGCCGTTCGCGGCCCGTCCATGCGCATTCCGCGACGGGAGGCTGTGCGCACATCCCCGCCGGACAGTCGCCGCGTTTTCGGCGCGCGCCGGTCCGGCGGAGACGGTCGCGGCGGCGGACCGCCCGCGCGGGCTTTCAGCCTTCAGACGTGTTCCCGTCTTCCGCCATCCGCCGCAGAGCCCGAGTGTAGGCCGCGCGCAACGCTTCCAGATAGGCGGCGTCGGTCCGGCCCTTCCAGTTGACCACTTCCAGAAAACGCTTGGGAATGGGCTGTTCTTCCGGCACAAAGCCCGTGGCGAACTTCAATTTCCAGCGCAAGCGCTGCGCCGCCGTCCCGGCGGCCTCCAGATTGTCGGCCGCGCTCTTGAAACCGGCGGTCCGCAGCGCCTCCTGCATGCGCGGCGCCGAATAGACCTTGCGCGCGAACATGCAGCCGACCATGCAGTTCAGCAGCACGCGGCCGTGTTCGTCCTTCACCAGAAAATCCACGGTCTTGTCCGGATCTTTGGCCTTGTCGCTCTGGTCGTAGGAATAACCGCCGGAATCCAGGTGGCTGTGCCGGAATCCCAGCGCATGGGAGACGTAATAGGCTTCGCCCGTGGCGTATCCCGCCATTTCCTGCCCGCCCAGCACGCAGGCGAAATCCTCGCCGCCGTACTGTCTGGCCGCGGCCATGGTCCCGCGGGCCAGCGCGCGCCAGAACTCGTTGCTGCCGTTGGTGATGTGACGCACGGCTTCCAGGTATCCCGCCTTTTCTCCGAAACGCAGGGGGACCAGCGTTTCGGCCTCGCTGATGACGCCTTTTTCCAGCGCCTCGGTGGCCCAGGCCAGGGCCACGCCGGTAGTCATGGAATCCAGACCGCAGGATTCCGTCTCGTCCAGAATGGGCAGAATCTCCTGCGGATCGCTCAGACCCAGCATGGTTCCCTGAGCGTAGATCAGCTCGTAGTCGTAGGACACCTGCTTGTAGAGGTATTCATGGTCGTCGCCGAACTGCCGGCGCAGGTTGGCGATGTGGATGCAGCCCACCGGACAGCCCGCGCAAGCGGATTTGCGCAACAGGAAGTTTTCGGCGATGTACTCGCCCGTCACCGTGCGTATGCCGGGGTCGGACGTGGCCTGAAGATTGCGCCAGGGCAGGGCGCGCATGGCGTTGAGGGGCTCCAGGTTCTCCGGCGTGCCCAGGTCGTGGTACTTCTTCATCATCGTCGTTTCGGTGACTTCGGTGAAGATGTCCTTGTACAGTTTGGCCAGGGTCTTCGGATCGCCGGGCAGGGGATAGGAGCCGTCCCCCTGCACCACGATGCCCTTGAGATTCTTGCCGCCCATGACGGCCCCGGACCCCAGGCGGCCGAAGTGGCGGAAGGAGTCCACGTTGATGCAGGCGTAGGTGACGCCGTTTTCTCCGGCCGGGCCGATGCGCAGGGTGGCCCGGTGTCCGGACGCGCCGCGCCCCAACCGCCGCAGCTCGCGCCCCGTGCCGAACACGCCCCGTCCCTTCAGATAGTGCACGTCGCGGATGTCTATCTCGCGCGACCCCACCAGCAGGGCCGACAGGCCGGGCGCGCGCCCGGTGATCATCAGCGCGTCATAGCCCGCGAAACGCAGGGACAGGCCCAGGCGTCCCCCGGCGTGGCTTTCGGCCCACTGTCCGGTGTGGGGGGAACGAAAACCGCAAACGGTCTTGGTCATGACCGGGAACAGGCCGGTCAGCGGACCGATGGCGAAAATCAGCGGTTCTTCGGGATCGTCGCAGGGGGCTTCGGGATTGCCGTAGGCCTGATACAACGCGGCGGCCAGACCGCTGCCGCCGAGATGACGGGCGCGGTCGTCGAAATTGATGACCGTGGCCTTGCCGCTGTTCAGATCCACATGCAGCACGCGGGAGGTCTGAGGATCAATCAGCATGGGGAGCCTCCTCTCCGGATGCGGAGGTTTGGGAGCGGGCGGGCGTTCCGGCCTCGCGCATGGCCAGACAATCGTGCGGGCAGAAGGGCACGCAACGACCGCAGTGGATGCAGACGTAGGGCAGACCGGTTTCCCGATCCACATGCACCGCGCCCACGGGGCAGGCTTCGGCGCATTTGCCGCAGCGGATGCACAGGGCAGGTTTTTTTTTGACGCCGCCGCCGGGGCGCTGCACGCACGCTCCGGTGGGGCAGACCGCCGCGCAGGCCGCGGGATCGCAGCCCAGGCAGACGCTCGCCTCGAAGCCGGTGGACAGGCCCCCGGAGGTTTTGATGTGGATGCCCGCCGTGATCCAGGAAAATTGCTTGTGCACCAATCGGGCGCACGCCATGGAGCACGAGTGGCATCCTATGCAACGGTCCATGCGCTGCGCGGTGAGAAGTTTCATAGGTCGGGAACTCCAGATAAGGTATCGTTTGTGATAGAACATTTTCACGTTGAAAATGCTCCGCCGACACGCGAGCGGGCGGCCGCCGCGAAGACTGCGCGCACTCTATGTGCGCTGTACCATGCCGGAGCGGGCGGCCCCGGCCGCATGGCGCTGTTTTCTTGCGTCGCGGTCAGACTTTCAACGTGCCGCGCAGTTCGTCCAACCCTGCCACGCCCAAACGGGCGCAGGCTTCCGGCAGCTCCTTCACCAGCTCAAAGGCGAAGTCCGGACGGAAGAAGTTGGCCGTGCCCACCTGGACCGCGTGCGCGCCCACCAGAATAAATTCCAGCACATCCTCGGCGCACGAGATGCCGCCCAGGCCGATGACCGGAATATGCACGGCCCGGGCCACCTGCCACACGCAGCGCAGGGCCACGGGCTTGATGGCCGGACCGGACAGGCCGCCGATGATGTTGGCCAGCAGGGGACGCCGGGTGCGCACGTCAACGCCCATGCCGGACAGGGTGTTGATGCAGGAAACGGCGTCGGCCCCGGCGTCCTCCACGGCGCGGGCGACGGCCGCGATGTCCGTCACGTTGGGGGACAGCTTGACGATGACGGGCTTGTTGCGCGCCGCGATGCGCACCGCTTCCGTGACCCGCGCGGCCGAGGAAGGTTTCTGGCCGAAGAGCACGCCGCCTTCCTTGACGTTGGGGCAGGAAATATTGACTTCCAGCGCGGCCACGCCGTCTTCCGACCCCAAAATGCCCGCCAGTTCCGCAAATTCCTCCGGCGCGGCGGCGTACAGATTGGCGATGATCGGCACGTCCCGCCAGGGCAGCCGGGGGAGCTTGTCCTTGAGGAAGGATTCCACGCCGTCGTTTTGCAGGCCCACGGCGTTGAGCATGCCCGCGGGGGTTTCGGCAATGCGGGGCGTGGGATTGCCCGACCGGGGCTTGAGCGACAGCCCCTTGACGACAATGCCCCCCAGAGAGGTCAGATCGCCGTAGGAAGCGAATTCCATGCCGTACCCGAAGGTGCCCGACGCGGTAAGCACCGGGTTGTTCAGGGTCAGCGGACGGACGCCGGGAAGCGTGACGGAAAGATTCATACCGGGCCTCACTCCAGGGTGACATGCTGGGCCCAGAACACGGGGCCGTGATTACAGGCCTGCACGGGCCAACGGCGTTTTTCTTCCACAGGCCAGGCGTCGGTGGTGTTGACCACGCAGCCCAGGCAGGCCCCGACGCCGCAGGCCATGCGGTTTTCCAGCGAAAGCTGGGTCCGCACCCCGAACTCGGCCGCGAAATTCTGCACGGTGCGCAGAAACGGCGTGGGGCCGCAGGCCAGCACCAGGCCGGACTGTTCGGCATATTCCCGCATGCGCTCGCGCAGGGTGAAGATGAAGTTGTCCAGATCGCCGTCTCCGGTTTCGTGGAGGCTGTCCAGGGGAATGCGCTCGTTGATGCTGTCCGCCGGGTAGCAGTTCAGACGCGCCCGGTGGCCGAACAGCATGGAGAGGTTCCAGGGTTTGGGGTGCGTATGCGCGTACCCCACAAAGGGCACGATGCCCATGCCGCCCGCCAGCAGCAGCGTCGGCGTATCGGGTTCCATGGCGAACCCGTTGCCCAGCGGCCCCCAGGCCCGCACCACGTCGCCGCTTTTCAGTTGGGCCATGCGGGCCGTGCCCCGTCCCACGACCTGAAAGAAACAGATCATATGATGCGGGGTCATATGGCAGATGCCGAAGGGCCGCCCCCAGGGCAGATCCAGGCCGAACGAGCGCGGGCGCAGCATGACGAACTGGCCCGGTTTCCAGCGCTCCCAGGCGGGCCGCTCGAGACGCAGGGCAAAGAAGGACGTGTTCGGGTCCTGGCCGAAGGGAACGAGATCGAGAACTTTCAGTGCGCAGCTTGTTGCTTGAGACATGGGGCATTCCAATTAAGCAAAGTATATCCGTCGTTATGACTGTCGCAGTGTAGTGGGACTTTGCCCGTCGGTCAACAAGGCTTTGTGCTGAAAGACACTTTCCTGAAATAATAAAAAAAATTTTTTTGCCTCGCCTTCAAAAGCGCGCGGCGCGGCGTTGTGGTTTTGTCGGAAAAAAGTGGTTGCACAGCGCGGCCGTTGTGCTACAGTGTCCGCAAGATGTAAAAAATTTATATATTTCAAGTAGATATGTATATTAAGATACAAAAGGGAGGTTCTGATGCATCTCACGCCGAGAGAGCTTGACAAACTGATGATCCACACGCTCGCCAACGTCGCCCTGCAACGCAAGGCCCGGGGGCTGAAACTCAATCACCCCGAGGCTGTGGCCGTGCTTTCGGCCGCCGCTCTGGAAGGCGCGCGCGAAGGCAAAGCCGTCGAGGAAGTCATGGACGCCACCCGCAAAAAGCTCACGAAAGACGACGTGATGGAAGGCGTGGCCGACATGATTCCTTCCGTGCAGGTGGAAGCCGTGTTTACGGACGGCAGCCGCCTGATCACCATCCATCATCCCATCAACTGATCCGGAGACCAGAACATGTCGCAAACCACTCCGCCAAAAACCCCCGTGGGCGGCGTCATTTTCGCCTCGGAACCCATCGTGTTCAATGAAACCCGTCCGGCCATCTCCCTGAAGGTGCGCAACACCGGCGACCGTCCCATCCAGGTCGGCTCCCATTTCCATTTCTTTGAAGTCAACCGGGCCCTGGAGTTCGACCGCGCCGCCGCCTTCGGCATGCGCCTGAACATCTCCTCGACCACGGCCATCCGCTTTGAACCCGGCGACGAAAAAACCGTATCTCTCATTCGCATCGGCGGCACGGCCAGCACCTTCGGCTTCAACAATCTGGTGAACGGCTGGACGGGCAACACCCAGCTCAAGCCCATCGACGTGAAGACGGCCATCGAGCGCGGCTTCAGGAACGCCGAACAGCAGGAACAGCCCTCATGACGACGCCGTCCGCGAAACGGCGCATGTTTTCGACCGGCACGGCGCACGGCGGGCATCGGCCGAAGCCGTAGCGAACACGCCGCAAGGCCGCTGTCGGCCTTGCACGGCCGCGGGACGGAAAACGACGGCGTTGCGGCGGGCGGGGCAATGAGGGGCTTCCGTTTTCCGGTCGTGTCCTTCTCCCCGCGCGGCGGACCGATATTTCAAGGAGACACTGAGTATGCCAAAAATTTCACGCCAGGAGTATTGCGCCCTGTTCGGCCCCACCGTGGGGGACAAAATCCGTCTGGGCAATACCGATTTGTATGTGGAAATTGAAAAAGACCTCCGCGGCTACGGCGACGAGGCCGTGTACGGCGGCGGCAAGACCCTGCGCGGCGGCATGGGCGGCGACGCCCGCATGAAACGCGACAGCGGCGTTCTGGACATCGTGATCACCAACGTCACCATCATTGACGCCGTGCAGGGCGTGATCAAGGCCGACGTGGGCATCCGCGACGGCAGGATCGCGGGCATCGGCAAAAGCGGCAACCCCTCCATGATGGACGGCGTGGACCCCAATCTGGTCTGCGGCAACGCCACCGACGCCATCTCCGGAGAACACCTGATTCTCACGGCCGGGGGCATCGACAGCCATGTGCACATGATTTCCCCCCAGCAGGTCTACACGGCGCTGTCCAACGGCGTGACCACCTTCTTCGGCGGCGGCGTCGGCCCCACGGACGGCACCAACGGGGTGACTTCCACCCCCGGCCCCTGGAACATCGAAAAAATGATCAAGGCCGCCGAAGGGCTGCCCGTCAACATCGGCTTCCTCGGCAAGGGACATGCCTATAACGAAGCCCCGCTGGTCGAACAGATCGAAGCCGGGGCCTGCGGCTTCAAGTGCCACGAAGATTGGGGGGCCATGCCCGCCCTGCTGCACGCCGCGCTGAGCGTGGCCGACATCATGGATGTGCAGGTTTCCGTGCACACCGACACCCTGAACGAATCCGGCTATGTGGAAGACACCATCGCCGCCATCGACGGCCGCGTCATCCACACCTACCACACCGAAGGCGCGGGCGGCGGCCACGCTCCGGACATCATCAAGGTGGCCGGCTACCCCAACGTGCTGCCCAGCTCCACCAATCCCACGCTGCCCTACGGCATCAACACGCAGGCCGAACTGTTCGACATGATCATGGTCTGCCACAACCTCAACCCCAACGTGCCCTCGGACGTGTCCTTCGCCGAAAGCCGGGTGCGCGCCGAAACCATCGCCGGAGAAAACGTGCTGCACGACATGGGCGTCATCTCCATGATCTCCAGCGACTCCCAGGCCATGGGCCGCGTGGGCGAAAACTGGCTGCGCATCGTCCAGACCGCCGACGCCATGAAGGCCGGACGCGGCAGGCTGCCCGAAGACGCGGCGGACAACGACAACTTCCGCGTGCTGCGCTACGTGGCCAAAGTCACCATCAATCCGGCCGTCACCCACGGCGTCAGCCATCTGATCGGTTCCGTGGAAGTGGGCAAGATGGCCGACCTCGTGCTGTGGGAGCCGCAGTTCTTCGGCGCCAAACCCAAGATGGTCATCAAGGGCGGCATGATCAACTGGGCCAATATGGGCGACCCCAACGCCTCCCTGCCCACGCCGCAGCCGGTCCGCTACCGGCCCATGTTCGGGGCGTTCGGCGCGGCCCGCACCGATACCAGAGCCACCTTCGTTTCCCAGGCGGCCA
>CASQEL010000081.1 GCA_949427775.1 uncultured Desulfovibrionaceae bacterium | reverse complement strand
CAAGGGCAAGTCCACAGCCGAGGCGCTCAAGACGCTGGCCGACAAAAAAGCCGTCTTCGTGAGCCGGGGCGACAAGTCCGGCACCCACAAGGCCGAACAGAAGCTCTGGAAGTCGCTGAACATGCCCCTTCCGGACAAGGAAAGCTGGTATGTTTCCGCCGGGCAGGGCATGATGCCCACGCTCAACGTGGCTCTGGAAAAGAACGGCTATACCATGACTGACCGCGGCACCTGGATCAAGTTTGATGCCGTGCAGAAGGGCAAGAATCCCCTGGCCATCGTGGTGGAAGGCGACAAGGCCCTGTTCAACCAGTACAGCGTGATCACGGTCAATCCGGCCCAGTGTCCCAAGGTCAGGAAGGCGTTGGCCGCCAAGTTCGAGGACTGGTGGGTACATCCCAAGACCCAGAAGCGCATCGCGGAATACACTCTGGAAGGCAAGCAGTTGTTCTTCCCCAATGCTGAAAATGCCGTCGCGCCCGCGAAGGCGCAGCCCAAGAAGTAAGCGTCCGCGTTTTTCCGCGGGGCGGCGCACGGCGGGATGCTCCGCCCGCCGCCCCACGGCGCGCCTTCCGGAACGGCGACGCCGGGCTATGGCGTCGACACGCCCTGACGGAACCTGCCCGCCATGAATTTTTTGTCCGAAGGCTTCACCCAGGCGCTGGGACTGCTGCTGACTCTGGACCCGGAAACGTTCGCCGCCGTCCGGGCCACTGTGGTTTCCACGGCCTATGCCATGACGGCCGCCCTGCTGCTGGGGCTGCCCTGCGGCTTTATCCTCGGCTACTGCGAATTTCCCGGCAGGCGTTTTCTGCGCCTCATCTCCGATACCTTGCTGGCGTTCCCCACCGTGCTCATCGGGTTGCTGGTGTATGCGTTCATCTCCCGCCGCGGCCTTTTGGGAGACTACGGTTTGTTGTTTACACTGGGCGGCATGGCCGTGGGGCAGGCCATTCTGGCCCTGCCGATCATGATTTCACTGACGGCGCAGGCCGTGGAATCGCTGGACGCGCGTTGCCGCCAGACATTGCTGACTCTCGGGGCGGCGGGGTGGCAGGTGGCCTTGGCCACCATCTGCGAGTTGCGTTTCGCGGTCACCATGATAGCCGTCACGGCGTTCGGCCGGGTGATCACCGAAGTGGGCATCGCCATGATGTTGGGCGGCAACATAAAATGGGAAACACGCACCATCACGACGGCCATCGCTCTGGAAACAAGCAAGGGAGAGTTCGCGCAGGGCATTGCCCTGGGGCTGGTGCTGTTGATCATGGCCTTTGCGGTCAACGCGACGCTGACCGTGCTGCGGCGCAGGGGGCGGGCATGAGCGCGCGCGAAAGGGCGCTCGGATGCGAAGACGCCGCCGCGCCTCGCGTTCTTTACGAGGTGCGGGATCTGGAACGCCGCTACGGCGAGCGGGTGGCCGTGCGCCTGGATCGCTTTGCCGTGGAGCGCGGACGGGTGGTGGCCCTCACCGGTCCCAACGGTTCCGGCAAAAGCACGCTGTTGCGGATGCTGGCCTTTCTGGAAAAGCCCGATGCGGGCAGTGTGGATTTTCACGGCACGCCGGGCGTGCCGCCGCGCCACGAGGCTACATTGCTGTTGCAGGAACCCTATCTGCTCAAGCGTTCGGTTTTCGAGAACGTGGTCTTCGGCTTGCGCGTGCGCGGCCGTCGTCATGGTTTGCGGGAACAGGCCGCCACGGCTCTGGAAGCCGTGGGTTTTGCTCCCGAGGCCGTGATGCGGCGGCAGTGGCGCGAGCTTTCCGGCGGGGAAAAGCAGCGGGTGGCGCTGGCGGCCCGCCTGGTGCTCCGACCCCTGGCATTGCTGCTGGACGAGCCCACGTCCAACCTGGACGCTCGCAGCGCGGCGGCTATCCATCACGCCGTGCTGGAGGCCGTCCGGACCGGAACCACGGTCATCGTGGCCAGTCACGACAAAGCCTGGCTTGAGGAACTTGATGCCCAATCCCTGGTGCTGGGGGGCTGACACCAGGCCTTTTGCCCGTCCGCCGCGTTCAGTTTGGGGGATGGGGTCAATCCATGCGGAACTCCGCAAGCAGCTTCCTGAAAAACAGCATGGCTGAACCGGGTTCCCGATTTCGATGATGGACGCAAATGGCCGTGACGGTATTTTGCGGCATATCTATTGGAATTTCAATAAGCACTTCCTCATGCAACTCCTGTTTGACAGCAAAGCGGGGCAAAAAGGAAATACCAAGATTGGCGGCAACACTTTTTTTTATCGCCTCTATGCTCCATAATTCGATTGTATTGCGGAGCAGGATATTTTTGGCATGCAGATATTCCTCCATTCGTTCCCGGTAAACGCTGCGAGGTTCGTTGATGACAAAGCTGATATCCTTTTCCTGATCTGATCTGTTAAAATCCCGAAGTTCCGGCGGCAATTCCGAAGAAGCCACAAGGACGCCCTCTGTCCTGCCAAGCCTGATCAACTCCAGAGTATTTGGGAACCCGCCCACATCATAACATACTCCCATATCATATTCACCGGAAAGAATACCGTCCCTGATGTCATAACAATTTCGGGCGTGCAATTCGTCCGCACCCTGGGAGCCGCTTTTATAAATTTTTCCAATACAGTATGAATTTTGTAGGAAAGTAGTGATTCAGAAACAGCAATCCGGAGTTTTCCGGCAAGCTCATGCCTTCCGTTGCGGTATTCTTCGATGGCACGAACAGAATGCAGAATGGATTCCATGTGGGGAAGAATACCCTTTCCAGCCTGGCTGAGTACCATGCGCCTCCCCATCCTCTCAAAAAGACGTAATGAAAGTTCGTCCTCCAGCTGGCGTACCTGAAAGGTTATCGTTGACTGCGAGCAGTTGAGACGCCGCGCGGCTTTTTGAAAGCTTCCCTCAGAGAGGATTGCCTTGAGTACGGCAATGCTCCGTGTGTTCATGGCTATATCCATCGAAATAATAAAAGTTACAAATTGAAAAAATTCACTTTTTTCAAATATTCTTTTAGCGTGCCCTTCATTTCATAGCAAGTCTCATGCGGAGAAAACCGTAAGCGTATTCATAATACGCGATGGATAGAGCATTTCTTATGGCTCTCATGCTGCTTGGCTGTCTTGTGCCGTTGCTATCCGATTGATGGCATATTCAATACGAGCAGGCTCCCGCTGACAGGATGTGTATGCATGGGAAACCCTCTGGCGGCATCAGAGGTGCGCAAGCAGCATGTGCCCCACGCTGGGATAGACGCCTTTGGCCGCCGCCCTGATTTCCTGTCCGGCGTTGTGGACGGCATAACCGCCGAAGCGTCGGATCATGGGAATATCGTTTCCGGCGTCGCCGATGACCAGCACCTCCGCCGTTTCCCAACGGCGCGCCATGAGCAGGTATTCCATGCCCGCCGCCTTGCTCGCGTCCGGCGCGGTGACGTCGATGCAGACGCCGCTGTGGTGCAACGCCGCCGTGTCTCTCAGGCTGCGGGACAATGCCGGGATCGCAGCTTCGGCCTGTTCCGGCGCGGCGTAGGCCAGACTGATTTGATGCACGCCCGGCAGGCGGGCAAGTTCTTGGGGCGGGAGCAGCGGCAGAGAAACATTCTTCACGATCCAGGCATTTGTTTTCTCCGCATGCCCATAAAAGGACGGACCGGCGAAAAAAACGCAGAGGCGGCAGGCGGCGGCGCACGGATGTTCCAGCACGATGTCCGCCACTCCTTCCGGCAGCGGCGCGCGGTGCAAACTGCGTGCATCCGCGCCGTAGATATCCGCGCCGTTGTTGCAGACCAGGAAGTCGCAGGGAATGGCGAAGGGCGCGGCATCCCGCAGGAGCATTTCCCGGCCCCGGCCGGTCACGATGCCGAACACATGCCCCGCCGCCCGCCAACGGCGGATGGCTTCCCTGTCTTCCCGGCTGATCGTCCGTTCACGGAACAGCGTGCCGTCAAAATCACTGGCCGCGATCTTCATGAGTCCTTCCCGGCAAACCGCTCTCGGCGTCGATGATGTCCAGAAACGGCAGCTCCGTCGCCCGCGTCGCGGCATACCGGCGCACGTCTTCCTGCCAGCGCAGAAAGGCGTCCACGATATGCCGCCCTTCCGGCGTCAGGCGGTAGCCTTCGCGACGGACTCCCGTGTCTTCCACCAGAGGAATGCCCATGGCCGCTTCCGTGCGTTTGATGCGTCCCCAGGCGGCGCGGTAGGACATGCCCAGGCTTTCGGCGGCCTTTTTCAGGGAACCCAATTCCCCGATGCGGCGCAACAACTCCGCGCGGCCGACGCCGAGCAGCATTTCCCCATTGTGTTCCAGCCAGAGTTTGCTGTGAATACGGGTCGGTATGCCCATGACAGTCTCCTGTATTACGCTGTGCCGCGGTGCGGGGAATTTCCACACGTCGCGCGGACCGGCGGCGACGCGCCTTCGGGCCGTGCGCGGGGCGGCTTCCCTCCCGCGCCGGAAGGCCCCGCGGCGGGCTCTTCCGGAAAGGTTTCAGGCCCGCCAGAGCGCGCGGCCGTTTTTAAGGGTGACGCGGGCCAGGGGCAGATCCCGCCAGTACAGCCCGGTTTCCCGGCCCGGCAGATCCGTGTCCCGGCTCTGCCCCTGCAATAGCGCCTGAATATCCCGGATGTCGTCCAGCACCAGCGCGGCCGGGGGCGGCACGGACGGCATGAGCGCGCGCAGCCGGGAGGAGAGGCGCGGCCTGCCGCCGGAAACCTTGCCGAGCAGCGCTCCCTGCCAGGTCAGCGCGCCGGGGAGCGCCGCGCTGCCGCGCGGCAGGAAACGGGCGGCATCGCCGAACACGGCGACGCTTCCGGGCGGCAGCAGGTTCGGTTCGGCGCAGGGAGCGCGCAAGACTTCCGGAGACAGCATGAGGGCCGTGGCGGGCGGCGTGGAAGGATGCTGTTCCGGCGCGCCGGGATTGGCCGCTTCTCCGGGCCGGGTAAAGGCGGCGATGTAAAAGCCCTGAGCCCCGGAACGCGCGCCGTCCACCCGCAGGGTTCCCTCGCCCCCCGGCCGGGGATCTTCCCAGGCGAAACCGTCAAAGGGGGGCAGCGGAATGCGGAGCAACCCCAGTTCTTCCTCGGCGTAGCGGACTTGTGCCTCGTTCTCCGCCTCGTTGGTGGTGCAGGTGGAATACACCAGACGCCCGCCCGGCCGCAGCAGCCGGGCGGCCCGTTCCAGCAGGCGGCGTTGCAGGGCGATCAGCGGGCGGACCTTGTCGCCCTGCCAGAGAGTGCGCACCCGGGGATTTTTTTCCGCCGTGCCCCACCCGGAACAGGGCGGGTCCAGTTGGATATAGTCCCACACGCCGTCGGGCAACGGCAGGCGTTCTCCGGGGCAGGAACAGGTGGCGGCCTGGAGCAGGTTGAGAGCGTGCAGGTTGGCGCGCAGGGTGGCCAGGCGCGGCCGGGCGGGTTCGTTGCCCAGCACAAATCCCGCCGGACCGGCGAGCTGGGCCAGAAATCCCGTTTTGCTGCCGGGGCTGGCGCACATGTCCAGCACCGTGGAGCCCGGCGCGGGGGCCAGAGCCAGCGGCGGCAGCATGGAGGAGCGATCCTGAATGTAGATCAGCCCGAAGAAGGCGGCCAGGCTGGAGCCCAGCGGCACGGGTTCGGCCGTAAGCGCGCGGCACAGGGGAGAAAAGGGCTCCGGCTCGAAGGCGAATCCCTGGGCGCGCAACAGCGCTTCAACCCGGGGCGCAAGCTCGGGCGGGCACACGAGGCGGAAGGAACGGGAACAGTTTTTCGTCATGCGGGGGGCTCTCCGATTTCCACAGGGTAGCGTACTGTTGCGTAGTGTCGCAAGTGATCGTATGTTACGCAGTCTCAGGTTTTGAGCGCCGGTCGGCGTCCTTCCGCCGACGGAGGCCGCGCGAAGTTTCCCGCCTTTACGGAAGGGAGAACTGCGGAATCAAGGATTTCACCGGCTTCACCACTTGTCAAAACACTTTTCCCCGGAAGGAAGAGGTTTCAGACCACAGAGGATTTTTTGATGAAGTCGCGAGACTTCAAACCCAAGGAGAATGGGATGAAACTGATGATCCGCATCGCCGCTATGGCGTGCCTTGCTGTGCTGGCGGCCGCTCAGGCCATGGCCGCCGCGCCGCGCACCTTCGTGGTGCTGCCTTTCCAGGTGAACGGCCCCCAGGGCTACGGATACCTGGAAAAAGCCATACCGTCCACGTTGTCCTCGCGCCTGTACTGGCAGGGAGAAACCAAACCGCTGTCGGCCAAAATCACCAGGGCTCCCGCCTCCGAAGCCGCGGCGCGGAAAGCCCAGGCCGCCGTGGGCGCGGACTACGTCGTCTGGGGCACGGCGACCGTGGTGGGCAACGATTGCACCCTGGATGTGCGCATGCGCGACAAGGCGGGCAAGGAATGGCGCAAGACGTCCCAGACGCCGGTCAACGGGCTTATGGGCGCGCTGTCCGGTCTGGCCGACGCGCTGTCTTCCGAGGCGTTCGGCCGTCCCGTGAGCGGCGGCGCGGCCGCTGACGGCCGTCCCGTGGTCAACCAGATGAATCCGGACATTGTGGTCAACCAGACCGGACAACAGCAGGTCTATCTGAACCCGCAGTTCCGTTATCAGGGCGCGGGGGCCAACGACGGCTCACGCATGCGCAGCCAGACGCTGCCTTTCGTGATGGTCGACATGGCTGTGGGCGACTTTGACGGCGACGGCAAAAATGAAGTGGCCATTCTCAGCGATCACAAACTGTACGTCTACCGCTGGGAATCCAACGGACGGCTCAAGCCGTTGGCCGAAACCGTGGTTTCCATGACCAACCAGTCGTTTTCCATGCGGGCCATATCGCTGACCCGGGGCCGCGCCCAGCAACTGGTGGTGGTGACTTTTGAGGAAGAGAACAACCGTCCGTATTCCTACATCTACACCTTTGAAGGCGGCACGTTGCGCGAATTCTGCCGCCGCAGCGAGTACTTCCTGAGCGTGGCCAAGCTGCCTCCCAACTTCACGCCCACGTTGATCGGCCAGGCCTGGGATTCCCTCAAGCTGTTCCATCCCGGCGTGCATATCATGCACAGAAACGGCGACCGCTACGTCTTCGGCTCCAAGCTGGAACTGCCTTCCGGGGCCAACGTCTTCAACTTCGCCTGGATGCCCGGGGACAAAAAGAACGGGGACAAGCTGATCGTGCTGAACGAGCAGGAGCGCCTGAAGATCTATAACCAGCCCAAGGGTGAAGCCATCCATACCACCATGGATCACTTCTCGGGTTCCTCCACGGGCATGAACCATTACAAGACCATGGCCGGACTGGGCATCGACAGAAACTATCAGTTGCCGGACAAGTATTTTTCGCCCATGCGCCTGATCACGGCGAGCCTGGAGCGTAACGGCGAGTATGTGCTGCTGGTCAACAAGCCCATTTCCACGGCTTCCCAGTTCTTCGACCGCTACCGTTTCTTCCCTCAGGGCGAAATTCACGCCCTGTACTGGGACGGTGTGGGCATGGGACTGAAGTGGAAGACCCGCCGCATCCGGGGTTCCGTGGCCAGCGTCGATCTGGCTGACCTCAACAATAACGGCGTGATGGACCTGGTGGTGGGCCTGAACACGCATCCCGGCCCGGTGGGCGTGGGCAGTCGCCGCTGCCTCATCACCGCGTACCCGCTGGATCTGTCCCGTACCGATCCCAACACGGCGCCGGACATGCACGACTTTGAAAACTGATCGCGCCGCGTCCGGGAAGGCCGCGCGACCTTCCCGGACCGCCGTGTCCCCTGTCCGCCGCGGATGGGGGACATTTTTTTGTCCGGCGTTGCGCATCCTGTTGCGGATGCGATTTTTTATCATTATAGAGCAGTTCACGGTTGAAATGCTCCAAAAGATGTGGGGCTCCGCCCCACACC
>CASQEL010000080.1 GCA_949427775.1 uncultured Desulfovibrionaceae bacterium | reverse complement strand
CGCCTGGAAAAACATCCTTCTGGGAGGCGTGCTGCTGGGCTTCGCCGGAGCGGCTCCCCCGCTTGAGCCGCTCTTCCCGCTCCGCGACGTGGCCGCGCTGTTGCTGGACGCCCACATCCGCCGCGGGCGGGAACACCGTCTTCTGGACAGTCTGCATGAGGATCTCGCGCGCCTGGAGCACAGTGACCGGCCCCTGCGCACGGCGGAGACATTCTTTCTGGGCAAAAGCCCGGCCGCGTTGCGGGTGCGCGACTACATCGCCAAGGCCGCGCCCACGGATATCGCCGTGCTGATCACCGGCGAAACCGGCACCGGCAAGGAACTGGCGGCCTCGGCCCTGCACGCGGCCGGTCCGCGCCACGCCGCCCCCTTCGTCACCATCAACTGCGCGGCCCTGCCCCGCCATCTGCTGGAGAGCGAGCTCTTCGGCCACAGAAAAGGCGCGTTCAGCGGGGCGGAGAACGACGCGCCGGGCCTGCTGCGCAGCGCCCACGGCGGCACCGTGCTGCTGGACGAGATCGGGGAAATGCCGCTCGAACTCCAGGCCAAACTGCTGCGGGTGCTTCAGGATCGCCAGGTGCGCCCGGTAGGCGACACCCGCGCCGTCCCTGTGGACATCCGCATCATCTCCTCCACCAACAGGGACATGGAACAGGCTATGGCCTCCGGCGCGTTCCGGCCCGATCTCTATCACCGTCTGGCCGCGCTGCACATCCATATTCCTCCCCTGCGCGACAGACGGGAGGACATTCCGCTCCTGGCCCGACATTTTCTGGCCCAGATGCGAGACACACTCCGGCGGCCCGGCCTGACCCTGACCCCGGAGAGCCTGCACCTGCTGTGCGCGGCCCCGTATCCCGGCAATGTGCGCCAGCTCTGCAACCGCATCCAGAAGGCGGCCGTTCTGGCCGATGCGACCACGGACCGCCTGACGCCGGAGGCTTTTGAAGAACCGGACGGTTCGTCGTCCCCGACGGACGGCGAACGCCCCATGAATCTGGCCGCGAATCTGCGCCGCCTGGAGAAAACGCTCATCGGGCAGGCCATGACCTCCTGTTCCGGCAATATTTCCGAAGCCGCCCGGATGCTGGACCTGCCGCGCAGCACGCTTGTCTCCAAGTTGAAAAAGCTGGCCGCCCCCGCGCCCGAAGACCACGGCCTCCGAAGGCCGCGCGGTCGGCAGCCTCATTCCGGAGCGCCCTATGGACATCATGTTTGAAATAGTGAGCCGGCAGAAGTTTTCGGCGTCCTTTCCCATTTCCCACGTGTTCGGCGAGGCCGGGGGATATATCGGCCGCGCCCGTGAATGCGAGTGGGTTCTGCCTGACAGGACGCGGGAAATTTCCCGCCAGCACGCGCTGATCACCTATGAGGACAACAACTTCTACCTGGAAGACGTGAGCGCCAACGGCGTCTACTTTTCCCTGGGCCATGAACCCGTGGGAAAGAACGTGCGCCACCGCATCGAACACGGCGAAGGGTTCATCATCGGCAACTACACCATCATGGCCCGGTTGCTGCAGAATCCCGGCGCCTACACCGGCCCCTCGGCCACGGGCGAGGAAAAGCTGCTGACCTTTTCCAGGGGGCTGTCTCTGGACCCTCTGCTGGCCATGGATCAGGAAGAGGAGATTCTCGCCCGCAAGCGCATGGGCGACGAGTACGAGGATCTCCTGGGCAAGCGCGCGGTTCCGACCGTCATGTCCGCCGATCACACAGACCCGTTGCAGAGCCGCTTGCAGCCTATCGTGAGCATTCCCGCGCAGGAAGAGCTGATTCCGGAAAACTGGGACGCGGACCCCGACGAGCCCGAAGCTCCTCTTCAGCCCCAAATCCCGGCGGCGTCCGCCGCTCCGCCCGCGCCCGTTTCCGCGCCGCCGCCCGAACCCGCCGTCGTTCCCGTGCCGGAAACGGACGCCTTTTTCAAGGCGCTGGGGTTTGCCGAGCCTCCGGCCTCTCCCAAAGAACGGGAACGCATGCTGCGCCTGGCGGCGGAGCTGCTCAAAGTCTCCGTGAACGGCATGACCCGCGCGCTGCATCACCGCGCCCAATGCAAGAACGAGCTGCGCCTGGCGGCCACCACCACGGGCATGGGAGTCAATAACAATCCCCTGAAGTTCAGTCCGTCGCCGGAGGCGGCCCTGGCCGCCCTGCTGGGACCGCCGCAAAAGGGCGTCATGCCCCCGGTCCAGGCCATGATCGCGGGCTTCCAGGATCTGCACAGCCACCATATGGGCCTGCTGGCCGGAGCGCGCGCCGCCACCGCGGCCCTGCTGGAGAAGCTGGCCCCCAAAGCCGTGGAAAACCGTCTGGACGTCAACGGCCCGGTGCGCTTCAACCGCACCGCGCGCCTCTGGCACGCCTTCATCCGCATGCACCATGCCCTGCGCGAAGATCGCGACGGCATGAGCGCGCTGTTTTTCCAGGATTTCGCCCGCGCCTATGAAATGCAGGGCCGTACCCTCAATCCCCTGGGCGCTCGCCCCAAGGAAGGAACGCGATGAAAAGGCTCCTCCTGTCTGTTGCGACGGCGGCAATGCTCTGCGCCGTCGCCGCCTGTTCCCGGCCCCACACCGATCTGATGGTGGCCAGCCAGCCCAATGTGAACCCGGATTTTACCGGCAGACCCTCGCCGGTAGTCGTGAAAGTCTACGAACTGCGGCGCGGAGTAGCCTTCAAGCAGGCGGATTTTCAAGCGCTTTTCGACAACCCCGTCCAGGTTCTGGGGTCCGACATCCTGGCGGCGGACGAGTTGGTCTTCGTGCCCGGCGAAGCGCGCACCATCAGCTACCTGCCCAACCCGGAAGCCCGCTTTCTGGGCATCGTGGCCGGGTTCCGCCAGATGAACCGCGCCCGCTGGCGCAGCCTGCGCCCCATCAACGCCGACGACGAAAACATCATCGCCCTGGAATTGAGCGACGCCAGCATTCTGGTGCTGCCCGACGCCAAGGCCAAAGACTGGAATCCGGAGGAGGCCGTGCGCCGGCAGCCCCCGCCCGAAGAGCCGGAGCTGCCCGCCGCGCGCACGCGCGCGCAGCCGCCGTCCGCGGAAGAGCAGAACCTTACCGCCTATGATCGGGAGGAGACGCCGCCCGCGCCGCCGCGCACGACCCCGCCTGAGGAATACATGGGACCGGAAGAACTGGAGCAGGCCCGGCGCATGCCTCCCCAGGGAGAAGAACGGACGCCCGGCATGGCTGAACCGGAAGCGCCGCGGAGCGGCGGCGAAGACGCGGGGCATCCGGCGCGCGGCGGGCAACCTGCCGCCGAACCCTATGCCGTGCCTCCCATGCGCACTTCTCGCTGAGGAACGCCGGAAAAAAAGGAGCGGATCGGGCGCGAAACGGAACGGGACGCCCACCGGGGACGGGCGACGCCGGCGCGAAAAACCGGCCCGCCGGGCAGGCAATATACACGGAGGACCTATGCCCGTATACATAGAGAACAAAGAGATCATTCTGATCGGGGACAGTACCTCCCATGGCGGCACGGTGCTCAGCGGCTCTTGCACCTGCCTTGTGGAAGGCGTGCCGGTAGCCCGTGTGGGCGATCCGGCAAGCTGCCCCCTGTGCAAGGGCGTTTTCCCCATCGCGGAAGGCGCGGCCTCGGTATTTGCAGCAGGAATGAAAATCGCCCGGCACGGCGACAGAACCGCCTGCGGAGCACCCCTCGTCGCCCGAAGCGCGGCGACCGGAGGCGGCGGACCTTCCGACGCCGCTTTCTATGCCGCCGCAGGCCCTGTGCATCAGTATGCGGGAAAGCGGACTCTGGAAAATCCCGGTCCCATGAAATATACGCGGGAACAATTGGCCGACATGCTTCGCAATACTGATTTCAAGGCATTACAAAGTGAAATGATGGACGCCTTGAATGACTCTTATATCACAGATAAAGCAGGAAATGTCACCCATATTCAAGAGCAGGGAGGTTGGCTTATCCGAAATGCCGACGGCTCCATATCATTGCAGCGCATAGAGGGCGGAAATATTGTTTCCAGACAAGACATAGAAAATGGCACTGTTGACGCCTATGGCATACGATTTCCTTCTCAAGTTCCTGAAAACGCTGTGGGAACATTTCATACTCACCCCGGTCTTCTCAGAAATCAGGCTGCTGGACAAAGTTTTGATGATGTAAAATTGGCTGACAAGCTGCAATTACCCGGTGCTGTTTTGGATGGAAACATGGTGACAGGAAAGCTCGGATTAAGCGTATATGACAATACAAGCGAGGGAAATACATAGTTATGATGCATGATATGACTCCATTGAATACGACGATTCAAGAAATACTCGAAGGAAAACAGGAGCTGAATATCGTTATAGTGCGCAACTACGACCTGACATATTCCCCGGAAGCCGCGGGCGGCACCGTTTCCTTCACCAAAGAGGAAGTCTCGCAGGCCAAAAAGATCGTATTCGCGGAACTGGAACGGGAAGGACTCATGAAGTTCAAGCCCAGGCTGCTGTTAAGCGATAATCAGGATCCGTCCGGAATCATGGTCATCTTCGCCATTCCCGCTGATGAAGACCTGTACGACGGCAATGCATCGCGGGGACGGACCTACCATATCCGAAACGGCAGACTGCTGCGCGTGATTAAGGCCCGACCCAAATCCGACGAGGAATAACGCGCGTCACCATGGAAACGCTGTAACGGATTTTTTCTCGGGAGAAACAGGGATGCTTCCTGAACGGGTGATTTGGACGGAAGGCATGGGCGTGAGCCCGGTGCACTTTCAGCAACAGGATCGCTATGTGGACGCGCAGTTGCGCCTGCGCGGATCCAGTCTCACCCCCTATGCCTGGGGGTTCACGGAATTTCTCATCGACGAACAATACCTCAGCCTTGGCAAAGTGGTGCTCAGCAAGGCACGGGGCATGCTGCCCGACGGCACGCTGTTTGAAATCGGCCACGGCCAGGCTCCGCTCTCCCTGGACATGACCCCCGGCCTCACCAACAAGCGCATCATGCTGGCGCTGCCCATGGCTGTGGAAGGCGGGGCGGAAACCCGCGACGAGGAAACCTCCGGCCTGGCCACGCGCTACATCCGCACGCCCCTGCGCATCCGCGATCACAACGCCTACAAGGAAAAAAACAGCAGCGAAACCGGCATTCTCTGCGGGCGCTTCGACCTGCGTCTGATGTTCGAGGAGGAATCCGCGCTCAAGGGCTACGTGACCATGCCCGTGGCCCATGTGGTGGAATGCCGTCAGGACAAAAGCGTGTTGCTGGACAAGGCGTTCATGCCCACCTTTCTGCACCTGGAGGCGTCCCCGGCGCTCACCGGCTATCTGCGCGAGATCATCGGCCTGCTGACCCACCGGGCGGATCACATCGCCAACCGGGTGAGCAACGCCGGGCAGACCGGCACCGCCGAGCTGGGGGACTTCATGCTGCTCCAGTGCCTGAACCGCATGGAACCGCTGTTCCGGCATCTGGACAACACGCCCGGTCTGCATCCCGAGGCGTTTTACCGCCAACTGCTCTCTCTGGCCGGGGAACTGTCCACCTTTTCCGAACGGACCAAGCGGCCCAACGATCTGGGGGCCTACGATCACGGCGCGCAGCACCACTGTTTCGCCGCGCTTATGGAACAGGCCCGCTACGCCCTGAGCATGGTGCTGGAGCAGCACGCCATCCTGCTTTCCCTGCAGCAGCGCAAGAACAACGTCCAACTTGCGCCCATCCACGACAAGAACCTGCTGGGCACGGCGCTGTTCGTGCTGGTGGCCCAGGCGGACATGGATCAGGAAAGCCTGCGCGCCCTGCTGCCCAAGCAGATCAAGATCGGCACGCCGGAAAACATCCGGGAGCTGGTCAACACCCATCTGCCGGGCGTGAAAATCCAGCCCATGCCCGTGGCGCCCCGCCAGATCCCCTTCCACGCGGGCAAGAGCTATTTTCAGTTGGACTTCACCTCCCAGCAACGCGCCCAGCTGGAAGCCTCCACAGGCTGCGCGCTGCACGTATCGGGAGTCTTTCCCGGCCTTGCGCTGCAACTCTGGGCCATCAAGGAGTAAGGCATGTCACAGCAGACTTCCCATCCCGAACTGGACAAGACCGTGGTGCTGTTTACCGGAGAATCCCGCTCTCCGGCCGCGGATCTGCCGTTCACCCCCGTGGCCGTGGCGCCGGGGCGGCAGGCGCCGCGTCAGGCTCCCTATCTGGCGCAGCAGACGTCCTTCGACGAGTTTACGCCCGGCCTCAATCCCCTGGTCAACGCGGCCTCCCGTCTGCTGCTGGAAATCGTGCGCCTGCGGGCCGCGCGCGAGGCCAACCTGGAGGAACTGCGCGTCCGCCTGGAAGCGGAAATCCGAGGTTTCAACGCCCAGGCGGCGGCGCTGGGCGTGAGCGAGGCCCAGGTCAACGCCGCGCAGTACCTGCTGTGCACGGCCCTGGACGAAAGCGTCACCACCTCCGCCATTCCCGGCGCGCAGGGGCAGTGGCAGCAGCACTCCCTGCTCAGCACGTTTCACCAGGACACCTGGGGCGGCGAAGTCTTTTTCGACGTGCTCAGCCGCACCATGGAGCAGCCCGCCAGTCGCCTCTACCTGCTGGAGCTGATCTACCTGCTGCTGAGCCTGGGATTCGAGGGCAAATACCGCGTCCAGGACAGAGGACCGCTGGCCCTGGAATCCCTGCGCGACCAGATCTACCGACAGGTCCGCCTGCTGCGGGGCGAACCCAGCCCGGATCTGTCCCGTAAAATCACGGTAGAGCCGCGCAAACACAAAACCTACGCCTATGTGCCGTTCTGGCTCATCGCCCTGGTGGTGGTTTTCGGCATCGCGGTCATCTTCTGGGGATTCTCCAACACCCTGAACGGCAGGGCCGACCCGCTGCTCACCCATTTTTCCCGGCATGTTCCGGCGGCCCGGCCCTTTGTGCCGGCGGAAACGCCGCCCGCGCCGCCCCCCGCGGAAGAGGCGGCGTCCGATCCCGCTGAGGAACCCGCCACGGCCACGGAGGTGCGCCCATGATCGCCCGGTTTTTCCGCGCCCTGGGACAGGCCCTGGCCACCCCGTGGGTGGCCGCCCTGTGCGTCGCTTTGTTCTGCATTCTGCTGGTATGGCTTCTGGGGCCGTTGGTGGCCTTCGCGGGGCATATTCCCCTGGAGGGCGTCATCGCCCGGCTGGTGGCCACGGTGGCGATCATATTCTGCTGGGGACTGTTCGTGGCCGTGTCTTCCTCGCGTCGCCGCAAAAGGGAACTGGCCGACCCGGAGACGGCCCGCCTGCGCGAGCGGGAAGAGGCGGACAAGGCCGCCCTGCGCGAAGAGCTCCGGGACATCCGGGAACGCCTGAAGGCGGCGGTCAAGGTCGTCACCACCTCCAATTTCTACGGTCCCAAAAGCCGCTCCCGCTACGTCCTGCCCTGGTACCTGCTGCTGGGCACGAGCAACGGCGGCAAAACCTCGGTGCTGCTCAACTCCGGTCTCAAGTTCCCGCTCAACGAGCAGGCGGACAGGCACCTCTACCAGCTCAAGGCCACGGAACACTGCGACGTGCTCTACAGCAACGAAGCCCTGTTCGTGGATGTTCCGGGCGCGTATGCCGAAAGCCGCCCCGGCTCCCCGGCCCACAAGAGCTGGACGGCGCTGCTGCGCGGCCTGTTCAAGGTGCGTCCGGCCCGGCCCCTCAACGGCATCATCGTCTGCGTGAGCATGCGCGACATTATCGACAACGACGCGCCCCGGCGGGAACACCTGGCCCGCACCCTGCGCATCAGACTCAGCGAGGCCCTCAAGCGCCTGCGCTCGCACGTGCCGGTGTATCTGGTGTTCACCAAATGCGACGCCGTACCCGGTTTCGCGCAGTTTTTCGCCCATCTGTCCCGTGCCGAACGGGAACAGATCTTCGGCTGCCCGGCCAAGGGCGAGAGCATGGAGCCCGGCAGCGTGCGCGCGGAGCTGAAAGAACTGATGCAGACCCTCAACGCTCAGATCGTCACCAAAATCCATCAGGAGCGGGACATCC
>CASQEL010000079.1 GCA_949427775.1 uncultured Desulfovibrionaceae bacterium | reverse complement strand
CCTCCTTCCTTCAAGAACTTTTATTATGGTCGGCGAAGAGACGCCGCAACGCGCGCGGACAGTCCACCCGCCGGAGTCCCCCGGCAATACGGGAAAAAGGCGGCGCGCCGTCAGGCGTCCCCCGGCCCCTGTTCTTCCTGCGAAAACGGGGGGCCGCACGGATTGGGGGAAGAAGCATCGTTTGCCGGGCAGGGCGAAGGCCCCAGTCCCGCCATGACCGGCGTCCGCCAGCGCGGCGGCGCGACGTAGGGAAAATGGCTGTCGCGCGGCGTAGCGGGAGCCGTGGGCAGCCCTGCCCGTATTCTGTTCCCATGCCGTCGGATCAGGGTCCGGAAGAGAAGCGGCAGCGTCTGCTCGTCGGGGCGTTTTCGCTGGACATGCAGCATGCCGCCGACGGCGCGCCCCGCGGCTTTGGCGTGCCGCGCGCCTATAAAGCCGAAATTGTCGCCCGACCCCAAAGAGAGCGCGGACGTGTCCCACATGGCGAGAACCTGAGCCAGATTGTTTCCCTCACCGGCCTCCAGGGTCGCGCTGTTTCTCATATGGCGGACGCACAGCGCATTGGCGCCGTGACCGCAACGTATCGAAGCGTATTGCCGCAACGTGTCCGCCTGCACGCTGTTGTGTCCGTTGCCCGCAATAACGGAGGCATGGTCTTCGATTTCGTACAGACGGATGGTGTTGTTGCCGTCGCCCACGCGCAACGCCGCGCTGTCTTCCGCTTCATACAGGGTAATGCCGTTGTCCCCGTCGCCGACGACGACGCGGGCGTTGTCGCGGAGTTGGTAGACATGGATGGTATTGCAACCATGCCCCGCCCGCAGTACGGCGTCGCCCGCCACTTCATCCATATCAATGCTGTTACGGCCGTCGCCCGCGCGCACGGCGGCGTTGTCTTTCAGTTCGTAAATGCTGATGCGGTTGTCGCCGTGACCCAATGAAAGCCGTCCTTCGCCGCGCAGGGCGTAGAGGTGCAGGGTGTTGGAACCGTCGCCCAGGGTGATGTCGGTATCCCGCACCAGGGTGGCCTCGAACTCGGTGCCGCCGTCGCCCAGAGACAGGGTGCAGCCTTGAATATCGGAAAAACGCACGCGGTTGCTCGCGCCGTCGAGCGTGATGGCGCTCTGCCGGAGTGCCGCGCCTGTGATGACGGCATTGCCGTTGATCCTGATGGTGTTTCCCGCGACGCCGTCTGCAAGCAGAATGCGGGTGTGACCCGTGCCGCCGGAGATGGTCGCATTGTCGGCGAAGTTGAAGATCAGCGTGTTGCGATCGCCCCCCCGCACGGCGGAGTCGGTGATGTTGACGAGCGCCAGATCGGCGTCGTCCGTCGTGGCGTCGCCGTCCACTTCGCTCCTTTCGCCTCGAGAAGAGTAGCGCGTCGTTTTTCCCGTATCGCTGCGATAGACGGAGATGCCGCCGTCCTGAGCTTCCGCGATCCGTATATTGTCGGCAAAGAGCAGACGGAGCGTGCCGCCGTCGGCGCGGGTCAGGCACAGCGTATATGCGGACGACTCCGGAGCTTCCCGTGAAGGAGGCGTGACGCTGATCAGCGTGCCCCGCGCGCTGGTCGTTTCCAGAGGGGGATTGCCCGTGGCGGGCGTGTTTTCCGCATCGAAGTCCCGGTCATCGTCTGCCGGGGAGGATGGCGTGGCGGACAAGAGGACGTCAGGCAGCATGGAACCTCCGCGAGAGGAAAAAGTGGCGAGGCATGAACGAGGTTGAAATGGAATTTTTCAGCAGTAACTTTTTAAATGGTATGCGTATCCTGTGCAAGGATATATAATTACAGAATTTCTTTTATTAAATATAAAATATTTCACTATAATTTTAACAATAATAGGTATATAAATGTGTATACGCATTAGAGTAAATATATTTCCGCATGCGCTCTTTTTTATACGTATATGTAAAGATACAGACGTATTGGCGCTGTAAAAAACCTCCCGGACGCGACGGCGTCCGGGAGGCGGCAAGGGTATGAAATGGCGTGATTGTCCGCGATTCGCCCTTGAGAGCGGAATCACTGTGGGGTTTCGCAAAGTCAAAGTAAATCCGCTTCAGGGCGTGTTGACACTATAGAATTTTTGTTTGCCCGCAAGGAAGATGAGCGTATTTTGAGGGAGTGTTTTATGCACTCGACCGAAAAATACGCAAAATCTGACGCGGCGGGCGGGCAAAAAGGCAGAGTGTCGACAGTTTCAGCCCGTTGGCGATTTTCCAGACGGTGGACAGGGTCGGATTGACGTCGCCGCTTCCTGGAGTCTTTGCGGCGGGGCGTTGCAGAAGGGGTTCGCACGTTATCCGCGGAGAACAAACGGGTCGCCGGCGTTGCTCATGGCGGGCTGCGCCCTGTCGCTGTTCCTGTGATCGTCGCGTTGCGCATGCGGCCGGGAGCGCGACGCGGCGGAGATGGTCGGACTACGTCCCTGACAGCGGCTCATGTGACTACTGTCGTGTCAATCCGCAAGCGAATCCGCTCCGGAAAAAGGGCGTCTACTGCTCGTCTTCCCCGAACAGTCGCCCCCGGACAACGGCGCGGCTGCCGAAGCGGGCGCGCAGGGCATCCAGCGCGCTGTCCAGGTTTCTGCGGCGTGTTTCGTCCCGCGCGGGAAACGGAGCCACGGGCAGCGGCATCTGCTCGGCCGCATGGTCGAAGCCGGAAACGCCCAGGCCGATAAGCCGCACCGGCTGTTCCAGATGCAGGGCGTCGAGCAGGGCGCAGGCCGTTTCAAAGATGGTTTCCGTGGCGTTGGTGGACAGGGGCAGCGTGCGGCTGCGGGTGATCTGGCGAAAATCCGCGTATTTGACCTTGAGGGTGATGGTGCGCCCGGACAGTCCGTGACGCCGCAGGGATGTCCCGACGCGTTCGGCATGGCCCATCAACCGCCGTTGCAGGAAGGCTCGATCCCGCGTGTCTTCGGCAAAGGTGGTTTCCGCGCTTTCGGATTTGGGCATGCCGAGGGGCTCCACCGGACGTTCATCCAGGCCACGGGCGCGATCGAACAGCACCTGCCCGGCCTTGCCGAAACGTCGCTGCCAGAAAGATTCCGGATACCGCAGCACGTCGCCCGCCGTGCGCACGCCCATGGCGCTGAGGGCGTTCATGAAGCGCCTGCCCACGCCGGGCAGCCGCTCCACAGGCAGGGGACGCAGAAAGTCGGCGACCTGATCCGGGCGCAGAATGAACAGGCCGTCGGGCTTGTTCACATCCGAGGCGATCTTGGCCAGAAATTTGACCGGGGCCGCGCCCACGGAGCAGGTCAGGCCGCCCGTGGCCGTGCGCACGGCTTCCTTGATGCGGCGGGCCAGCATATCCACCGGGCCGAACAGCCGTTCCAAGCCCGTGGCGTCCAGGTAGGCTTCGTCGATGGAGGCCGGTTCCACATGCGGCGAGAAATCG
Source organism: uncultured Desulfovibrionaceae bacterium (assembly GCA_949427775.1). Lineage (GTDB taxonomy): Bacteria > Desulfobacterota > Desulfovibrionia > Desulfovibrionales > Desulfovibrionaceae > CASQEL01. The sequence continues at coordinate 4,581 of CASQEL010000079.1, read as the reverse complement.
CCCAGCACCTTCATGACCGTGCGGGAAACCTCCCGGTAGCGGTCACGGCGGCCACGCACGAACACGCCCTCCGGGCACAGGCGGCGGGCGAGACTCACCGGCATGGCCGAATGCACGCCGAAGCGGCGGGCCTCATAGGATGCGGCCGCCACCACGCCCCGGCCTCCGTTGCCCACCACCACAGGACGCCCGCGTAACGCGGGATCGTCCAGTTGCTCGATGGAGGCGAAAAAAGCGTCCATGTCGATATGGCAGATCCAGCGCATCATGGCGTTTGCGGCCGTATCACGCGCCGGGCAGCCACTGCGCCCACAGCGTGCGGTTGCGCGGCCCGTCGCTTTCCACCAGATAGACGCTCTGCCAGGTTCCCAGCCGAATCTCGCCGTTCTCCAGCGGCACGAGCAGAGAGGGCCCCATCAGGCTCGTTTTGACATGCGCGTCGCTGTTGCCTTCCACATGTCGATAGCCGCCCTGACGGGGCACAAGACGGCTGAAGGTCGTGAGCATGTCGCGGGCCACATCGGGGTCCGCGCCCTCGTTGATGGTCAGGCCGCAGGTGGTGTGCGGGCAGAACAGCAGCAGCGCGCCCCGCTTCCAGGGTTTGGCGCTGACGAGCTTGCGCAGCTCTCCCGTAACGTCCAGCATCTGTTCGCGCGTCGCGGTAGTGATTTTCAATACTTCCATGTCATTCCCCCATCTGTTTCCACACGTGCCCGGAATTTGTCTTGAGGCGAAACCTTTCCTTGCCTACACTTGACGCAGCGTACGCGGCGCATAACGCGCCGAAGGCGCGGAAGCGATCCGTTCCGGATATTCCGCCCGCAAGATACGGAGATTTTTTTTCGAAAACAAGGAGTTCCCCATGCCCGTCGTTCTCGGCACCGCCGGACATATCGATCATGGCAAGACTTCGCTGGTGCGCGCCCTGACCGGCATAGACTGCGATCGTCTGGAGGAGGAAAAGCGCCGCGGCATCACCATCGAACTGGGCTTTGCCTGGTGCGATCTGCCGGACGGCCGGCGTCTGGGCATCGTGGATGTGCCCGGTCACGAGCGTTTCGTCAAAAACATGGTGGCCGGGGCCGCGGGCATAGATTTTGTGATGCTGGTCATCGCGGCCGACGAAGGGGTCATGCCCCAGACGCGGGAACATTTGGAAATCTGTTCCCTGCTGGGCATCCGGCACGGTTTCGTGGCCCTGACCAAGATCGACATGGTGGACCCGGACTGGCTGGAACTGGCCCGCGAGGACATCGCCGGGTTTCTGGCCGGAACCTTTTTGGAAGGCGCGCCCATCTTGCCGGTGTCTTCGGCCACGGGCGAGGGGGTGGACAGGCTGCGCGCCCATGTGTTCGAGCTGGCCCGCACCCTGTCGCCGCAGCGCCGCAGCGATGTGTTCCGGCTGCCGGTGGACCGCGCTTTCACCATGAAAGGACACGGCACGGTGATCACGGGCACGGTTCTGGCGGGAAAAGTGGCGGTGGGCGAAGACGCCGCGCTGATGCCGGGAAACCTGCCCGTGCGGGTGCGCGGCCTGCAAAGCCACGGAACGGCTGTGGAGACGGCGGGGGCGGGACAGCGTTGCGCCGTCAATCTGCAGAACGCGGACGTGGACGAGATTCGCCGTGGCGATGTGCTGGCCCATGCGGATACGCTGTTCCCGGCCATGCGCTGGATGGTGCGCCTGTCCTGTCTGTCGTCTTCCCCCCGCGCCCTGCGCAACCGGACGGAAATCCATTTCCACCACGGCGCGCGGGAGGTGGCGGCCCGCCTGTATTTCTTTGATCGCGACCGGTTGAACCCCGGCGAAACAGCCCTGACCGAGGTGCGTTTTGCCGATCCCATGGTGGGAGTGTTCGACGACCGCTGCGTGGTGCGGGCCTATTCTCCGCTGCGCACGGTGGCCGGCGGGGTGCTGGTGCACCCGCTGGATTGTCGGCTGCGCCGCAAGGACGCCGATTTCGCGGCGCGCTTCGCGCTGCTGGATGCGCTGCCCGAAACCGCCGACAGGGGGGGAGAGGCGTTGGCGGCGGCGCAGTTGGCGTTGGCCGGAAGCCGGGGCGCCCGGCTGGCCGAGCTGGCGGTGCTGACCGGACTGGAGGTCCGGCGGCTGGAAAAGCAGTTGCTGTCCCTGAGCGGCAAGGGGCAGGCTTTTTGTTTCGACAAGGAAGGAAAAGCCTGGATCGGCGCGACCGCCCTGGCGGCGCTTGTGACGGGCTGTCTGGCGCACGCCGCGGCCTTCCATGCCAAAGAACCGCTCAAGGCGGGCATGGCGCGGGGCGTGCTGCTTTCCGGCTGGGGACGCAATCTGGCCCCCAGGCTGGCCTATTTCGTGGTGGAGCGTTGTCTGCGCGCCGGAAGCCTGGTGGCCGAAGGGGACGTGCTGCGCCTGCCGGAACACAAGGTGGAGCTGGCCTCGGACCAGGCGGGGTTGCGGGACAAAATTCTGGAGGCCCACGCGCGGGGCGGACTGACGCCGCCCAATCTGAAGGACGTGCTGGCCGCCCTGGGCGTGGACGCCAAACAGGCCGCGCCCGTGCTCAAACTGCTGGTGGAAGAAAGGCCCTGGTTAAGGTCAGGGACGGCTTGTACTACGCGACGCCGGTGGTGGAGGAGGTCAAAACGCGGGTGCGGGCCTGGTTTGAAACCCACGACGATCTGGACCCCGCGGGACTCAAGGAATTGCTGGACGGTATTTCCCGCAAGTTTCTCATTGCCCTGCTGGAATATATGGATCGGGAGCGGATCACCGTGCGCGTGGGCGACAAGCGGCAGTGGCGGGGCCGATAAGGGCCGCCGTCCGCGTTGCCTGTCCTGCTTTTCGACCTGCCGGAATGCTTCTTGACGAGGGGGACAATAATGTCTATTTTGCCAAACAGCCAAACAGGAAGGGGCGTCGCATGACTCACAACAGGCAATATATCGCGGAGCAGGCGAAAATATTCAAAGCCCTGGGGCATCCGAGCCGTTTGCTCATGGTGGATGCGCTCCGCGACGGGGAAAAGTGCGTGTGCGATTTGCAAGCCCTGGTGGGAGACGACATGTCCACCGTCTCCAAACATCTTTCTGTTCTCCGGGAAGCCGGAATCGTCTCCACTGAAAAACGAGGGACGAACATGTACTATCGCCTTTCTCTTTGCTGTCTGGAAACATTTCTGACGTGTACCGGCCGGCTTGTAGAGAAACGTGTTCTTTCTCAACTGGATATGCTGAAAGCACGGTGATTTTTCCGCCTTTATAATTGGCAATTTTGCCAATAAAGAAAACAGAGGATACCCTCATGCCGCACTGCTGCTCCGGTTCTTCGGAACAAAAACAAACGCTCCGTCCCCTCTTCCCGTGCGCGTGTCAAAAAAGCGCGCCGTCCCGGCAATGCGACGCTCCGAGGCGTGTCGACAAACGCCGTTACTTCGGGATCGGCGTCGTTGCCCTGGTTGTGTGGGGGACGATATACTCCTGTATTGCGCCCGTCTCGCGCCGGCTGGCCCATGATCTTTTCTTCCCGGAAAAAGGCGCTCCGCTGGGGGATGCTCTCGAATTTTTCTTTTATGACACGGCTAAAATTCTTCTTCTGCTCGTGTTCATGGTGTACGTCATCGCCTGGTTGCGGGCCGGGATGCATACGGAGCGTGTTCGGGACTATCTGCGGGGAAAGGGGCGCGGCATCGGCTACATTTTGGGAGCCGGTTTCGGCGCTGTCACGCCCTTCTGCTCCTGTTCCAGCATTCCTCTTTTTGTGGGATTTACCACGGCCCGCATCCCCCTGGGCAGCACCATGGCGTTTTTGATCACCTCGCCGCTGATCAACGAAATAGCCGTGGTGCTGTTGTGGGGCCTTTTAGGATGGAAATTCACCCTCATCTATGTGATCGTCGGCATGACGGCGGGCATTGTCGGGGGCATGATCATGGACGCGCTTCACGCGGAACGCTGGCTGCAACCCTTTCTGCTGAACGCCATGCGCACCCCCTGCCCGCAGGTGGCGGCGACGCGGCCCGGAGAACGGCCCAAAACGGGACTCATGGAACGCCATACATTCGCCTGGGCTGAAACAGGCGCGATTTTCCGCAAAGTCTGGCTGTGGGTCGTCATCGGCGTCGGTCTGGGGGCCGCGCTTCACGGCTTTGTGCCGCAAGACTGGTTCGCGGACAACCTGGGCGCCGGGCAATGGTGGTCCGTGCCTCTGGCGGTGCTCGTCGGCATTCCCTTGTATACCAACGTCACGGGGATCATTCCGATCATGGAAAGCCTGCTGCTCAAGGGGTTGCCCGTGGGCACGACATTGGCCTTTTGCATGAGCGCCGTCGCCGCCAGTTTGCCGGAAGTGCTCATGCTCAAACAGGTCATGCGCTGGAAGCTGCTGGCCGTCTTCCTGGGCATGCTGCTTGTCATCTTCACTCTGGCGGGCTGGTTCTTCAACATGCTTCACATGCGGCTGTTTTAGGGGCAGCCCCCATTACCCCGCCTGCCGCAAGCCGCCGTTTTCCGTTTCCCGCATCGCCGGGGGACCCCGGCGCGTGGGCTGTCCCCGCGCGTTGCGGCGTCTCTTCGCCGACCATAATAAAAGTTCTTGAAGGAAGG
>CASQEL010000078.1 GCA_949427775.1 uncultured Desulfovibrionaceae bacterium | reverse complement strand
GGGGGTCCGGGGGCATCATGCCCCCGGCGGGGTGTGGGGCGGAGCCCCACATCTTGGAGAGAGCCTCGGCGATCCCCGCGCGAAACTCTGGACGCGGGACCGTTCCGATCGTATGGGAGAGGCGGAGGTCGCCATGCAAAAACTTTCCGCATTTTTCCTCGCACTGCTGATCTGGACGTTTGGGGCCGCTCCGGCCGGGGCCGCCGCGGACGACGCCGGCCCCCGCATGACGCCGGTGGTCCGCGCCGTCAGGGCCGTGGGACCGGCCGTCGTCAATATCACCAGCACCAGCGTGGCGCCCGGTCGCCGCCTTTCGCCGCTGGAGCAGTTTTTTTTCAGAGACATGGGGCCCGGTCTGCGGGAACGGGATCGCGTGCGCACCAGCCTGGGGTCCGGCGTCATCGTGGACGGTTCCAAGGGATTGGCGCTTACCAATGCCCATGTGATTGCCGGAGGCGACGACATCCGCGTGCACCTGCTGGACGGGCGGGAGTTTGAAGCCTCCGTGGTGGGAGCGGAGCCGGATTTCGACCTGGCGGTCGTGAAGATCAAGGGCCCCCGCGATCTTCCCTCGGCGCGCATGGCCGACTCCGGCGACCTCATGCCCGGCGAGACGGTCATCGCCATCGGCAACCCTTTCGGCTTCAACCATACCGTGACTACCGGCGTCGTGTCGGCCCTGGGACGCACCATCCGCAACAATGACGGCCTGTTCACGGATCTCATCCAGACGGACGCCGCCATCAATCCCGGCAACAGCGGCGGCCCTCTGCTGAACATCCTGGGCGAGCTGGTGGGCATCAACACGGCCATCGACGCCCGGGCCGAGGGCATCGGCTTCGCCATCCCCATCAATAAAGCCCGCCGGGTCATGGCCGATCTGGTGGAACAGGGACGCGTCGTTCCCCTGTGGCTGGGACTGGGCGCTCAGGACGTGGACCAGCGCGTGGGCATGGCCCTGGGCCTCAGGAAACCCCAGGGCATTCTGGTGACGGACGTTTATCCCGGCACTCCGGCGGCCCGCGCCGGACTGCGGACGGGCGACGTGATCGCCGCGCTGGGGGGCACACCCATACGCGACCGCCGTGACTACCTCAACTATCTGCGTAACCACACGCCGGGCGAAAGGATACGCATCACCCTGCTGCGCAACGGCAAAACCGTGCAGCTTGACGGCACGCCCGCCGCCTTTTCCGACGACGACGCCGAAAAACTGCTGGAGCGCCTCTGGGGATTCGGTGTACGCAACGGCCGGGACGGCGTGGTAGTGACCAATGTACGGCGCGACGGTCCGGCCTCGTTTCTGCGTAACGGCGACGTCATTGCCAATCTGGGCAATGCGCGCATTGAAGACAAGAAAGCATTTCTGCATGCCTTCCGCCTGCAACGCATGGCGGGACAGGTGATGCTGATTGTGGTGCGCAACGGCAAGGCCCACTACGCGCGGCTGGCCCTGTGATCCGCACTGCCGCAAAACGTACGAAAATCGCATGCAGAGACTTGACACCCCCCATGGGGGACGCTATCCCTGTAGCGACGCGGCACATGCGGAACCGGCATGGCGTCGTCGAAAACCATGTAATGAAGACAACATATTAGTTGTCTTTGAAACCACATCCGGAGGAAACAATGGGCTGGAATGTCACTGTCGATACCGACAAATGCATCGGCTGCGGCGAATGCGTGGACGTGTGCCCCGTGGAAGTCTATGAACTTCAGGACGGCAAATCCACCCCTGTGAATGATGAAGAGTGCCTCGGCTGCGAATCCTGCGTGGAAGTCTGCGAAGTGAGCGCCATCACCGTTGAAGAAAACTAGTCCGTCATCGCCTTGTGGGCAGCTTTCGGACTTGATGGAACATCACGGGCGCGCGCGGCCGGTTTTCATGCCGGCGGCCTGACGACGCCGTAGACGGTTCTCGTGCCGCCGGGCGCAAACTGCGTTCGGCGGCATCCTTGTATGATGCCGCCTTTCTGTCCCATGCGGAAGAACACGGCGCAGCGGCGCTGTTGTCGGCTTCTGCCGAACGCCCCCCGCTCCTTGCGGCGAGGCACGGCGGAATCCGGCATAAAAACGCGCTCTCCATGGCGGAATGCCGCCGTCCCGGAACACCGAGGTTTCCATGATTCCCGATCTTACCCCAATATTCGCCCGGTATGAGGCCCTGGCGGCCGAGGCCGACGCCCTGTTCACCCGCGTGCACGACGCCTATCCCCAATGCGTGACCTGCGCGCGGGGATGCAGCGACTGTTGCCATGCGCTGTTCGATCTGTCCCTGGTGGAAGCCATGTACCTCAACCGCGCCTTCATCGCGGCCTACGATTACGGCCGGGAACGCTCGGACATCCTGGAGCGGGCCGCTGAAACGGACCGCCGGACCACCCGCCTCAAACGGGAGATGTACCGCGCGTCCAGGGAAGGCAAAAGCCCCGAGGAAATCATGGAGGACGCCGCGCGCCTGCGCGTGCGCTGTCCGTTGCTGGGGACGGACGAGAGCTGCCTGCTGTACGGGCAGCGCCCCGTCACCTGCCGCCTGTACGGCGTGCCGTCCGCCATCGCGGGCAAGGGACATGTCTGCGGCAAAACCGCCTTTGTCAAGGGCGCGCCGTATCCCACGGTCAATATGGACAAAATCCAGGACAGACTGGCGGGATTGAGTCAGGACATCGCCGACGCCGTGCAAAGCCGGTTCACGGAACTGCACCAGGTCTACGTGCCCGTATCCATGGCCCTGATCACCCGGTACGACGAAGCTTATCTGGGCATAGGACCGGCCCCGAAAGAGGATTGACATGCTGGAACTGATTCCCGCTTCCGTTTTTCGCGACGGCACGCCCCGGAAACTTACCGGGGAACAGGAAGAGCTCAAACGGCAGATCTACGAAAAAATGCGCCCCCGGAGGCGCAAATTCATCGACCGTATCGGTTACGACAACTGGGATCCGTTCCAGAAGCCCAACGATCCTCTGGATATTCGTCTGGACGTCACCAAACGCACCACGCAGCAGCTGGTACGCGAATTTCTGCAGCACGCCGCGCAAAAGGGACAGTACAGCAACGACTATGGCCGCGGCGCCCTGGAATGCGCCCTGGGCGTCGTCAACAAGGATGAGAAATACCTCGGTATTTTCGATTTCTGCCAATGGTATGCCGAACTTCTGCGCAAGGAGGGGCATGCCGTCGGCGGCGCGCCGCGAGAGACGCCTTCCGCCGACTGATGCCGGACGGCCCGCACGCGGAGACGGGTGTCGCGGGAAACGGACATTCCGTCGACGTCGCTTCTCACACCGCTTTTCCCCGATAGGGGGATGGTCCAGACCACAAAGGATGCTTTCATGAAAGAACGTTACGACGATCTTGATGCATATATTGCCGATCTCAAATCCGAAATCGCCGCGAACGAACAGTGCGCCACACACCACTACAACCTGGGGCTGGCCCTGTTGACCAAGCGGGATTTCGTGGGCGCCGAGGAATGCTTCCTCAACGCCGTGCGGCATTCCCCCCGTCTGGCGGAAGCCTATGTTCAACTGGGCGGCATCTGCCTGGAACGCGGCGATCTGGACGGTTGCCTGCGCTACAACGAGGAAGCCGCCAACTGCCGCGCCAAATTCCCCGTGCCCTGGAGCAACATCGGCTTTGTGCACCTCCAGCGGGGCGAGCCCGACAAGGCGCTCAGCGCGCTCAAAAAAGCCGTCAAATGGGAACCGAACTTCGTCCAGGCCATCAATGCCCTGGCCACGGCCCATTTCATGAAAGGCGAATACGACGACGCCATCGCGGCCTGCAACGACGTCATCAAAAAACAGCCCGGTTTCGGTCCCGCCTGGAACAATATGGCCCTGGCGCTGTTTGAAAAAGGCGAATACGCCCGCGCGGTGGAGGCCGTCGACAAGGCGCGGGAGTGCGGCTTCGAGGTCCGCCCGGAATTTCTGGAGGAGTTGGCGCCCCATCGCAAGTAGCCCTTGCGGCATACAGTTTGCATGATATGGTGCGGTAGGATCGTTTTTCCGATCCGCCGCACTTTTTTCAGGGCTTTCCGTCATGCCGACATGCCGGAAAGAACAACGCAGCAGCGTTTACTCCATACCGCATTCCGGAGTTCGTCATCATGCAAAACACCACCACGAAGGCACGGCCTTTCAATAACGATCTCATGCCGCATTTCGCCACGTTCCGGGCGCGCCTCCAGGCTGTCCGCGAACGGCAGACGGGCGCCGTCACTTCCGCCGCTCCGGCCCTGGAATCCACGCCGCCGCATCCCACGCAGCTGGACGCCGCGCAGGCGCAGCAGGCTATGGAAAGCGTACAGCAGGAAGCCCGGAACGGCAGTTCCATAGCCGCCGCGCACTCCGGACTCGACCCGCAGCGTGTGGCGCGCCTGCTGGGCCTTCTGGAATAGAGTATTTTCACGCGGCCGGTACACCGAAATTTTATATATTTCGGTGTACCAGTTCCTTGCAACACGGGCACAGCGGATTGCCGGGCATTTTGAAGTCGCCTGTCCAAGGCGCTTCAGCGGACACGGGGCCGCATCGGCAAGGCGTCGCGTCGAACGGCGCGCGTCCGCGACGCCCGCGGGATTTTTCCGAAAACTGCCTCGCCCGCATGGCGGGCGCGAGCGCGCGCCCGAGTGCCGGACAAAACCACGCGCTCGCCGCCGCCGTGATACGACGCAGCGTCGGGAAAACGTATCCGACAATACCGTCGTTGTGTCGTCCGCCGGACAGGCGGCACATGCGTTGCATTCCGTCCCGAAAATGCCCGGGATCGGTACGACGGCGCGTTTTTTCTTCCTCCCCCTCCATCCGTTTTTTTCTTTCCCGCTTGCATAACACGGCAAACACAGATACAGACTGCTTACAGCAAGTATGTTTCGGACGTCTTCCCGGGATCAGCCCTCCTCAAAATGCCGTCCGCGAAACGCCGGATATTTTTGCCCGGCACGGCGCACATCGGGCGAAGCTGTAGTGAGCATATCGCAAAACGGATTTCCCATGCCCTTACAAAATCAGGATATATTCAATAATACAACCTGGATGAGCGAAGCCCTCAAAGCCGGCAACATAGGATTGTGGAAAATTCTTCTGCATCCCGCCACCGGCAAGGGACAGATGCTGGCCAACGACGCCATGCTGGCCCTTTTGGGCCTGAACAGCCATCCTTCGCCGGAAGAGTGCTATACATGGTGGCACGTCCGCATCAGTCCCCAACATCTGGACAACGTCCATAGCGTGGTCGCGCGCATGGCGGACTCCGGGCAGCCGAGAGAAGTGGAGTATCCCTGGCGGCATCCGCAATTGGGGTGGATCTACGTGCGCTGCGGAGGCAAGGCGCTGCCTTCCGACGACGGGTTGATGCATTTTATGGGCTACCATCAGAATGTGACGGAACTCCAGACTGTCCGGCAGTCCCTGCGGGAAAGTCTTTCCCGTCTGGAAATGGCCTGTCGTCTCGGGCGGCTGGGCATTTTCGAACTGCGCTCCGACAACGGCCGCCTGGTTCTGCAGGCCAACGACATATTCGCCCAGCAGTTTTCCGTCGTTCCGAAGCTTCCCGCCGATATTCTCTGGCCGCAGATCGCCCGGCGCATCGCGCTCAAGGATCGCGACATCTGGCGGAAGTTGGCCGACACCGCGTGCTGGCGGCCGGGAACGCAGGGCAGCGCGAATTTCTGCTACGACCATCCCCAGCAGGGAACACGCTGGTTCAGCCTCGCCTGGGAGTATTTCTGTCATGCCGATCAATCGCTCCGTGCCGTAGGCTATGTTACAGACATCACCGAACACAAGCTGCACGAACAATATCTGCGCGAGGCCAAGGAAAACGCCGAAGCGGCCAACATGTCCAAAAGCGTGTTTCTGGCCAACATGAGCCACGAGATCCGCACGCCCATGAACGCCATCCTCAACATGGCCCACCTGGCCCTGAAAACGGATCTGACGCCCACGCAACGAAACTATATTTCCAAAATCAGCGACTCCGGCGCGCTGATGCTGCGCATCCTCAACGACATTCTGGATTTTTCCAAAATAGAAGCCCGCAAGATGGAAGTGGAGCAACGGAGCTTCGACCCTCAAGAGGAATTGGAAAGTCTGCTGGAACTGAGTCGCCAGTTGGCCGAGCAGAAAGGTCTGTCGTTCCACGCGAAGCTCGATCCGCATATTCCCGCCCGTCTCATGGGCGATCCCCTGCGTCTGCGCCAGATCCTGATCAATCTGTGCAACAACGCCATCAAATTTACGGAACGCGGCCAGGTGGCGCTGGAAGCCCGACTCCTTGGCGATCGCCCCGGCACCTGGGTGGAATTTCTCGTCAAGGATACAGGAATCGGCATCGAGGAGGTCGATCAGGCCAAACTTTTCCAGCCGTTCTCCCAGGCGGACGCCTCCATCACCCGCCGTTACGGAGGCACCGGGCTGGGATTGGCCATTTGCGGCATGCTGGCGCGGTTGATGGGCGGCGAGATCTCTCTGGAGAGCCGCCTCGGCGTGGGCAGCACGTTCCGCCTGCTCCTGCCCTTCGGCCTGCCCGAAACCGACGCGGACGCGCCGTCCGACGTGCCCCCGGAAGCACCCGTGCAGCTTGCCGCCGGACTGCGCGTGCTGATCGCGGAAGACAACCCCATCAATCAGGAAATTCTCATCGCGCTGTTGAAAGACATGGGCGTACGCTCCGCGGTCGCCTCCAACGGACAGGAAGCGGTGGACATGTTTATGGCGGATCCGACCTTCGACGCCATTTTCATGGATGTGCAAATGCCTGATATGGACGGCTATACGGCCACGCGACATATCCGGCAATGCGGCCTGCCCGGGGCCGCGACCATCCCCATCATCGCCATGACGGCGCACGCCATGCGCGGCGACGCGGATAAAAGCCTGGCCGCGGGCATGAGCGCCCATCTGACGAAGCCTGTTGATGTGGCGCTGCTGGCCCGCACGCTGGCCGCCATCTTCGGCCCCGCCGCCTCTCCGGATACAAAAACGTAGGGTCAGCCCTCAGTACAACGCGTCCACGAAACGCCGCCCTCCGTCCCACACTCAACGTATCCCGAAGGCCGCTTCTCCCAGCAGCAGAAGCCCTATGCCGATGCACACCCAGGCGACGATGCCGCGCAGCAGGGGCTGGGAAATCCTGCAGGCCAGGCGTACCCCCAGCACCGTGCCGATCATCTGTATTACCGTGATCCCCAACAGAATTCCGTAGTCCAGGCGGCCGTACATCAGGTTGCCCACCGTGCCGGACAGCGCGGCGGCAACAATGTAGGCCTGTCCCACCGCCACGCAACACAAGGGGGAAAAGCCGAAATAGATCATGAGCGGCGTGGACACGATGGGACCGCCCACGCCCGTCAGCCCGGCCGCGAGTCCGGCAAGCGCGCCCATGCTGAAGAGAAAAGCGTTGCGGATGCCGCGCGGAGCTTCGGCGAAAGAATACCGCCCCTGCCGCACCGGACGCAGGATGCTGACGGCGGACAACAGAATGAGCAGGGCCAGCGCCGTGTTGAGCAACGGCGCCGAAACCATGGATTTGAACAGCGCCCCCGTATAGGCGAACACCAGCCCGCCACAGACCATGGGCAGCAGGAGAGACGTGTCCAGCAGACCGCGCCGGGCGTACATCGCCCCGATCTGCGTTGCGGTGAAGAAAAAGCTGGCCAATGCGGTCGCCATGGCCGTATGGGTATCCAGATCCGTCAGCAGGGTCAGCGCCGGGATCAGAATAATCCCGCCGACGCCGGTGCCGCCGCACAAAAATCCGACGACCAGACAGACAACGCCGAGCAGCAGGGCAGAAATCATGGGCGGAACACCTCAAACAGATGTTGCGAAAAAACCTCCGCAAAGTGCGGAAGGGGTTGCGGACGACGCCCCGGTCGGCGTCCGGCGTCCGACCGTAACATGCCCGATCCGTTTCACGCGCGGCGGATACGTTCCAGCAAGGCCGTGGTGGAAAAGCCTTCCAGCAACGGCAGACTCACGACCCTGCCGCCCC
>CASQEL010000077.1 GCA_949427775.1 uncultured Desulfovibrionaceae bacterium | reverse complement strand
GCATCAGAGCGGCGACTACCGCAAGCTGGCCTTCCTGCAAGGCATCAAGATTGTTCTTGAGGCCTTCGTCAAGTGGGCGCACCGCTATGCCGACCTGTGCGAAGAAACGGCCGCCAAGGAAAGCGACGCCAAAAAGAAAGCCGAGTTGTTGGAAACCGCTGAAATCTGCCGCCGGGTTCCCGAACATCCCGCCCGCAATTTCCGCGAGGCCATTCAATCGTACTGGTTCGCGCACCTGCTGGTGGAAATCGAACAGATGGGCTGCGCCAACTCTCCGGGCCGCTTCGGCCAGTTCATGTATCCTTTCTACAAGAAGGACATCGAGGAAGGCCGCATCACCCGTGAGGAAGCCAACAAGCTGACCTGCTTCCTGTTCATCCGCCACACGGAACTCGGCACCTATTCCGGCATGGCCCATCAGAAAGCCCTTTCCGGTCACACCGGGCAAACCCTTGCCATCGGAGGACTCACTCCTGACGGCAAGGATGCCAGCAACGACTATGAAATGGTCATCATGGAAGTACAGGCCCGGATGCAGAATATCCAGCCCACACTGGCCCTGTGGTACACGCCCATGATGGAACCGGCCTATCTCATGAAGGCCGTGGATGTGATACGCACGGGCTGCGGCCAGCCCCAGTTCATGAACACGGCCATTGGCGTGGCGCGTAACCTGTTGCACTTCGGACCGGACGGCATCACCATTGAAGAAGCGCGCAATGTGGCCAATTTCGGCTGCGTGGCCAGCGGCGTTGCCGAAGCCGGTTCGTACATCGCGGGCGAGGACGCCATTTGCGCCGCCAAGTTTGTAGAGCTGGCGCTATACAACGGATGGGATCCCACCACCAGAAAACAGCTCGGCCCGCAAACCGGGGAAGCGAACGACTTCAAGGATTACGAGGAACTTTACGAAGCCGTCCGTCAGCAGATCAAGGCGGGCATGGTGGTACAGCGTCGGCATTCCAACCTCTCCACGGCCGCCCACGAAAAAATTGTTCCCAGCATCTTCCGTTCAGCCCTGCATGACGGCTGCATTGAAACCGGCATGACGGAAGAGGCGGGGGGACACAAGTATCCGCAAGGCATGGCTATTCTCTCCACTGTGGTGGACGCGGGCAACGCCCTGCACGCCATCAGGGAACTGGTCTTTGACAAGAAGCTGTTCACCATAGCCACGTTGCGCGAAGCCCTGGAAGCTGACTGGGTGGGCTATGAAAATATGCAGAAGATGTGCCTTGATGTGCCCAAGTACGGGAATGACGACCCCGAAAGCGACGCCTATGTGCAAAGGCTGTTTGAGGATTTCAAGACGATCTATACCGAATGCGGCCCGAACTATTTCGGCAAGCACTGTTACCTTGATGCCTATTCCCTGTCCTTCCACAACCTTTACGGCTCCATCATGAACGCCTTCCCCAACGGACGCAAGAAGGGTGTGGCGTTCACCGACGGCAGTGTTTCGGCCACGCCCGGCACGGATACCGAAGGGCCTACGGCGCTTATCAAGTCCGCGGCCCAGGCTGTGGACACCACATGGTATGTTTCCAACCACTTCAATATGAAATTCCTGCCCTCCGCTCTGGCCGACGCTAGGGGCGCGCGTAACCTGCTTGACCTTATCAAGACGTATTTCGACTGGGGCGGCAGTCATATCCAGTTCAACTGCGTCTCCCACGAAACGCTTGTCGACGCCAAGGAGCATCCTCAGAACCACAAGGAACTCGTCGTCCGCGTGGCCGGATTCTCCGCCTACTTCACCCGTCTTGACGGTGGAGTACAGGACGAGATCATCAAGCGTACCGAGTACAAATAATCAGCCCTGCACTGTCGGGCGGATGGAAACATCCGCCCCGTTTTTCCCGCCGCCACGCGGGGAGACTCGACCTGTACCCTTTGTCCGCCAAGGTCCGTCATTATGTCCACAAAAGGAATCATTTACAATATTCAGCGGATGTCCGTCCATGACGGCCCCGGTCTGAGGACAACCGTCTTCTTCAAGGGCTGTCCCCTGCACTGTTTGTGGTGCAGTAACCCGGAATCACAGGCTGTGGCCCCTCAACTCATGTTTTTCCAAAACCTGTGTTCCGGCTGCGGTCATTGCGTGCAGGTCTGCACGCATGGCGCAATCATCGAAAAAGACGGTCAGTTTCTCCGTGATTTTTCCCATTGCGTGGGATGCGGCGCTTGCGCCGATCAATGCCCTACCACCGCAAGCAGCATGTCGGGGCGGGAATACGATGTCGATACAATCATGAAGGTCATCCGCAAGGATTCCTCCTTTTTCGGTAATTCCGGGGGCGGCGTGACCTTCAGCGGCGGGGAATGCACCATGCAGGGCGCATTTCTCGTGGAACTCGTCGAAGCCTGTCTGAATGAAGGCCTGCATACCTGTATTGATACCTGCGGACAGACAGACCCCAAACTGTTCGAGCGGCTGCTCGGCAGGGTCGACCTTTTCCTTTTCGACATCAAGCACATGGACAACGCGCGGCACAAGAGCCTCACCGGAATGGGAAACGAACTCATCCAGCGCAATCTTGGAATCGCTCTGGAGACATTTCCCGAAAAAATTCGTATCCGCATTCCGCTCATGCCCGCCCTGAACGATTCGGAAGAGAATATCGCCGCCGTGGCTGCCCGTCTGAAGCCGTATGGGGTGCGCCATGTGGATGTCCTTCCCTGCCACTTCTTCGGTAGCAGCAAGTATAACGCTCTCGGCCTGCCACAGCCGGACGTTCGCGAATACGCTCCCGACGAATTGCATGGCGTTCTTGAGCGTTTTGCCGCTCACGGTCTGGAAACGGAAATCGTATAACTGCAACCGGAGAGTGCCCCATGCTGACAGTAAAGGCCGACAAGGCTGTTCTTGAGAAACTGGCCGCACTGATGCGGAATGAAAGACCGGACTCCTGCGTTCGTCTGAAAGAGTACGTTCTCGGGGGCGGCTGACACGCAAAAAAGATGCTCGGGCCGAGCATTGACACGCGGGATGAGGATGAAGACGCGCTCGTTGTGGTGGATGGCGTCTCATTTATAGCGAACCGAGAGGTACTTGATGAGTATGGAGAAAACTTTGAATTGCGATTTGAGGAAGGGCGACTGCTTGTCAACCGGATATGAGGGAAACGTCATGGATATCAATGCAGCCTATCGCAGAAAACGGATTATTCTGTTTCTGGCTATTTCCGTCGGTTATCTGGTTGTTTTTTTCCAGAGAGTCGCTCCCGCCATTGTCGGGCCGGTCATGGCCGAAGAACTGGGGCTGGCCGCGACCGATCTCGGAATCATGGCTTCCATGTATTTCTGGGCACAGGCGGCAGGCTGCATCCCCGCCGGACTTTTTTCGGATAGCTTCGGGCCGCGTAAAATCATTGCTGTCGGCCTGGTTTGCGCCTCCGCGGGAGCGGCTGTCTTTGTCATGGGTAATGCGTGTCCACTCTGGCTATTGGTCGTTTCATCATCGGCCTGAGCGTCAGCGTGGTGTTCGTGGGAGCCATGAAGATTTTCTCCGACTGGTTCTATCCCAATGAACTGGCGACCTGTTCCGGCATACTGCTGGCCGTGGGCAACCTGGGGGCGCTTCTTTCCACTCGCCCTCTCATGTGGCTTATCGAACAGGCCGGGTGGCGCGACGCCTTCTGGTTCGTCACGGCCTATACCCTGTTCTCCGGCATTCTTGCCTGGGTGGTTCTCCGCAATACGCCAAAGGAATGCGGTTTCCCGGAAATCGCCGCCGCATCACAGGAAACCGTTTCCATGCGCTCCGCGCTGAAAGAAGTCTTCAGGACACACAAGTTCTATCTGGTCACTATCGCCAGCACCCTGTATTACGGCACCCTGATGAACGTGGGAGGACTGTGGTCGGGTTCCTATCTGCAGGATGTCTATGGGTTGAGCAAGGATGTCGCCTCGTCCATTGTCATGTGCTTTACCCTGGGCATGATCATGGGGTGCCCGGTCAGCGGCTGGCTCTCCGACAAGGTAATCCGCTCCAGAAAGAACGTCCTTTTGCTCGGCATCATTCTCCATACACTGGCATATATTCCACTGGTTTTCTTTACCGCCTCTATCAGTACGCCGAGCTTGCTCTATATTCTGTTCGCCCTGTTCGGCTTTACCGGCGGTTTCTTCGTGGTCTGTTTCGCCTGCGTCAAGGAAACAACGGAACCCCGCTATGCCGCTACCGTCGTGGGCGGTCTGAACATGGGGATTGCCGTGGGCGCCGCCTTTTTCCAGTACGTTTGCGGCCTCATCATAGATTCACATGGCAAGATCGGCTCGGTGTACGGGGCGGACGCCTACGCAAGCGCCTTTCAGCTTTGTATGTTCATGATGATTGTCAGCGCCGTTTTCATGTTTTTCTTCAAGGAAAAAACGAACTGAACCCTCTGCCCCGGGCTCGGACAGCAGTCCGGGGCGGAATTGTGTTTTCACGACAAACGATGGGATACGGACAAAGGGAGAAAACAAATATGGTTTTTACTGTTGATGCCACGGCATGTCGTCATTGCGGACTCTGTGCGGCCGGATGCGTCTGTGGCCTGATCACGCCGGGGCCAAACGGCGTGCCCTATGTGGAACCAGACCGGGAATCATTCTGTGTTCATTGCGGGCACTGCGCCGCTGTCTGTCCTGAAGGAGCCATTACTCTTGATGGCGTAGCCCCGGACAAACTTGAGGCCGCCGTTCCCCCCGTTCCCGCATTCATGGCGCAACACCTGCTGAAGACCCGCCGTGCCATACGCAATTTTCAGCCATCCGCTATCGACAATGCGCTTTTGGACGAGGTCCTCTCATTAGCGGCCTATGCGCCGACAGCCCACAACGCCCGGCAGGTTTCCTACATTGTCATCAACGGTCGCGACAAGGTTGAAAAACTCCTGCACGCGACTGTTCGCCTCATGGAAGATCATCATTTTTATCCAAATCATACGAAAAATGTCCGCAATGGTCATGATACGCTGTTTCGCGGGGCTCCCTGTCTCATTCTCATTCACGCTCCCGAACGGATTCTTTCCGAAACGGATTGCGCCACGGCAGCCTGTTACCTGGAACTTGCCTTTCCTTCTTTTCATCTGGGTTCCTGCTGGGCGGGGATGCTCATTGAAGCCTGCGCCTATGGGCTTCCGGCGGAGATACAGCTGCCGAAAGGCCATAAACTCTATGCGGCCCTTATGGTCGGCAAGCCTGCGGTCGCCTATACGCGCATTCCTTTCAGGACTCCTCCAGAAATCATCCGGGTATCATGATTGCGAATTTGAATGGGAGAACAGCGGTTATGCTCACCAGTGATTTTCCTGACCGTGTGGAACAAAAGACCGGGATTCTGTTCAGACGCGACAAACGCAACTGTGCGTAATCGGTCTTCAGGGCTTGGCTTGAAGAAAGCGACAATTCATGTCCTCTGGAACTCCTCGGAACGGCTTCCGCTTTCGGACGCGGCATGGCAGCGGGGTGTTGCTGTGGATCGCTTATCGGCGGCGAAACGGCTATCGGCTTTCTTTTCGGCAGAACGGAGGAAAACGGCTTTTGCCCGGCTGTGTGCGGCCATGTCGCCAGGCAACTGCACGATCGATTTGTGGAACATAACCGCGTCACGTGTTGCCGTGTATTGCACAGGGACTGCCTTACGGCACGCCGGAACAATTTGAAGCCTGCGCGAAGCCGCGCTGTGGAAGCCGCAAGGATAGCTGCTGAAGTCATAGTAGGGCATTTTTCCTTGTCCGCCACCTCGAAGCGACAGATTTTTTGGCGGCGCGCGCCGGGAAAATCCCCCGGAATATGCGGATGCCGGCCGCCGTCGGTGTGCAGACGACCTGGTTCGACTACATTGCGCATTACGAGCCCGGCGCCATTTGCACCGGCCCGCGTTATTTCCCCGCAGGGAACGGCGCGGACATCTTGCGCGCCGCACGGCGCGGCAGTATACTTGTACATTCATCGACTCCCGTCCGTCGGGCGCGGAGTTCCCGTTCTCTCGCAAAAGGATGTTTGATGAAAACCATACATGATATTCGCGCCCTCATGGCCGAGGGCAAGGCAACTGTGGGAACCTGGCTGCAGATTCCTTCGCCCGAGGTGGCGGAACTCATGAGCCGCGCCGGGTATGACTGGGTGGCTGTGGACATGGAGCACGGCTCCTTCGGCCGTACCGGTCTGCCGGATATCTTCCGGGCCATCGAATGCGGCGGGGCCGCGCCGTTCGCCCGTCTGCCCGAAGCGACCAAAGCCCATATCAAATCCGCGCTGGAGGCCGGCGCGCAGGGGCTGATCTTCCCCATGATCGAAACCCGGCAGCAACTGGACGACGCCATCGGCTGGTCCCTGTACCCTTCCCACGGCGGCAGTCGCGGCGTGGGCTATTGCCGGGCCAATACCTTCGGCAAGCGGTTCGACGAATATCTGGAAGGCGTTTCCGGAGAACTGTTTCTGGTGGCGCAGATCGAGCATATCCGGGCCGTGGAAAATCTCGACGCCATTCTGACCCACCCGCGTCTGGACGCCATCATGGTGGGCCCCTACGATCTATCCGGTTCCATGGGCCTGACGGCGCAATTTGATCATCCCGAATTCACTGCGGCCATGGATCGCATCAATGCCGCCTGCAAACGTCACAATGCCGTTATGGGCCTGCACATCGTACAGCCCGATCCGGCGGCCTTGTCCTCCCGCATCGCGGAAGGATGCCGCTTCATCGCCTACGGCATAGATTCCGTCTTTCTGTGGCGCGGCGCGGAACGTCCGCAATCCGTATAAGTCCGGCGCGGGGGCGGACATGTTTCAGCCGCCGCGGCGTTCCTTTCGGTCCATACCGCGTCCTGACGGAAAACAGGGATACGGCCGGACAGAATCCGGCGGCGGATCGCCAAACATATTCCCGGAGCAACAACGTGAACATCACTGTATTCGGCGGAGCCGGTTTTCTGGGCTCCCATGTCTGCGACAAATTGTCCGAGGCGGGCCACAGGGTCACCATCGTGGATCTGCATCCCTCTCCTTGGCTGCGACCCGATCAGACCATGATCATCGGCAACCTGCTGGATGAAGAAGCCGTGGACAAAGCCGTGGCCGGGGCGGACGTGGTCTTCAACTATGCGGGCATCGCCGACATCGGCGAGGCCAACCGCCGCCCCATCGACACGGCGCGCGTCAATGTGCTGGGCAATGTCATTCTGCTGGAAGCCTGCCGTCTGGCCGGGGTGAAACGGTACATTTTCGCCAGTTCGCTGTATGTCTACGGCAAATCCGGCGGTTTTTACCGGTGCAGCAAACAGGCCTGCGAGCTGTATATTGAAAATTATCAGGCCATGCACAACCTGCCGTACACCATTTTGCGCTACGGCTCGCTGTACGGCCCCCGCGCCGACCGGCGCAACGCCATCCAGCGTTTCGTGACCGAAGCGTTGGAGCAGGGAACCATCACCTACTACGGCGCGCCCACGGCGTTGCGCGAGTACGTGCACGCGGAAGACGCCGCCACGGCCACCCTGAGCGTGCTGGAGCCGGAATTCGAGAACGCCAACATCATCATTTCCGGCAACCAGCCCATGCGCGTGGGAGATCTTTTCAAGATGATCGGAGAAATGCTGGGCAAGGAACTGACCATCAATTTCCAGAACGATCCCAACAGCGGGCATTACCAGATCACGCCGTATGCCTTCATGCCCAAAGTGGGCAAGAAATTGACGCCTCCGCTGACCGTGGACCTGGGGCAGGGGATCCTGCGGGTCATGGAAGAAGTCCACAAGGAATTGCATCCCGAGATGCATGCGGAGGGCGGCTATCTGATGAGCCGGGACGACTAGTACACAGAAACATCTAAAGTTTCTGTGTACTAGCCGCCATGCGAGAGCATGGCGCGGCGGCGTAGTCGCCGTGAATGAGCCGAAAACCGCGTTTTTCGGCGAATGATCTTGACGCAAAATACGAAGTATTTTGTGTTATGCGGCACTAGAGCATTCGAATGAAACTCTCCGGTTTCATTCAATCTCGCTGCCGTCATTTCG
>CASQEL010000076.1 GCA_949427775.1 uncultured Desulfovibrionaceae bacterium | reverse complement strand
CAAAATACTTCGTATTTTGCGTTAAGATCATTCGCCGAAAAACGCGGTTTTCGGCGTATTCACGGCGACTATGCCGCCGCGCCATGCTCTCGCATGGCGGCTAGTACACAGAAACTTTAGATGTTTTTGTGTACTAGGCTCAGCGGACACAAAGTTAATGGAAACATCACGGCCGGCGCGAATTTCCGGTCGGTTGAATTTGGGATGTCAGTGCCCGCAAATCCGCACCTCATGCGGCGTAGAAGGTCGTGTCCGGTGACCCTAAATAAAAATTTTGCGGATAGCTGCTGTAACGGCTGACACGGTTTTATGGTGTAGCGTTTTTATACAGAAATAGTGTTGCATGAATTCGGAAAGAATTTTCAAAACACACGGTACGACAAAGGATGATCCGGCCTTCGGAACGGTTGGCAGAGAGCGTGTCGTTGAGGTATGCTCAATAATAACGGGAGAAATGTCATGGCACGCATGCGAACATGGAAAATTCAGTTGAAACAATGGCTGGAGTCGCCGGACTGGCGGGAACGACTTTCGGACATAGCCGCGCAGAACGGGCGGGAAACCGTGGGGCCGTTGTTGTCGTTTTTGCTGCTGGGCGGCGATATGACGGCCAGAGCCGCCGTGGGCGCGGGCGTCGCCGTGGCGGAAGTGGCCGAACGCGACCCCGATGCGGCGCGCAACATCCTGCGCCGCCTCATGTGGCATATGAATGAAGAGTCGGGAAATATCGGCTGGGGCATTCCTCAGGCATTTGCCGAGATTCTGGCGCGCAGCCCGCGCATGGCCCTGGAGTTTCACCGGGTTCTGTTGTCTTATATTATGGATACAGGGCGCGACGACAACTTCTGCGATCACGATGTGTTGCGCCGCTCCTGTTTTTGGGCGGTCGGACGCCTGGCGCAGGATCGGCCGGACTTGTGCGGACCGGCGATCCCCTGGTTGATCCGGGGGTTGGCGGATCAGGATATTCCCTGTCGGGGCATGGCGGCCTGGGCGTTGACCCAGTTGCCTCCCGTATTTGAGGCCGTGCCGCCGCTACGGCGATTGGCGGAATCAGGGAGCGAGGATGTGTGTCCGGTTTTCGACGGTGTCGCCGTGCGGGAACAGACTGTGGCGGAGCTGGCGCGCCGGGCTCTGGCGCATCAGGCTGAAACGCGGTGTTCGTAGCGCCGTTGACGGACGCGACGGACGACGGTCAGCGCCCGAACCACAGGGGACGCCCCTGTCGCGCATCGGCGCGGCAGCCCTGCCACAGGCCGCGCCGATGCATGTTGCGGTGCAGCGTGGTGAGCACGCCGCGCTTGTCCGGCGTCCAGTCCGGGGCCAGCAGTTCGCCGGGCGCGGGGTCGCCCGTCAGCCTGTGCACGACCATGCGCGCGGGCAGGAGGGGGAGGGCGGAGGCCAGCATTTCCACATACGCCGCTTTCGTCAGGGGCGTATATGTTCCGGACGCATACTGCCGCGCCAGTTCCGTGCCCGCGCAGACGTAGACGCTGTGCAGCTTTATGCCCGCCAAAGGCAGCGCGGCGGCCCAACGGACGCTGCGCAGGAATGCATCGGCATCTTCGCCGGGCAGTCCGGCCATCAGATGCCCGCACACCTTCAGACCCCGCGCGGCGGCCGCGCGTACGGCGCGCTCCGCATCCATGCGCGAATGATGGCGGTTGATGCGTTCCAGCGTGGCGTCATGGGCGCTTTGCAGACCCAATTCCAGCCAGACCTCGGGCAGAGGACAGGCTGCCAGAATATCCAGTTTTTCCTCGTCCAGGCAATCCGGGCGCGTGCCCACGGAAACGCCGAGATTGCCCGGCAGACGGGCGACTTCGGACAGCAGACGCCGCAGACGCCCGGGTGGGCCGTAGGTGTTGGAAAAGGATTGCAGGTAGGCGATAAAGCGCCGGGAGTCTTCCGTGCGTGCGTATTTTTCTTGCCAAAGCCGCCATTGCGAGGGAATATCCACTCCCTGTTTCCCCAGTCCGGAACCTGAGCCCTGTTCGTTGCAGAAGATGCAGCCGGCGCGGGAAAGCGTTCCGTCGCGGTTGGGACAGCGGGAACCGGCGTCCAGTGGAATTTTTTGGACCCGACCGCCGAGTCTGGCCCGAAAATATGTGGACAGGGTATGCCAAAGCAGCATGGTTGCAGTGATTCCTGGTTCAACACCTGTGGGGAAGGAAGGCAAAGTTTTTGAACTTTGCATGCCGGTTATTGACTTCGAGCCCGTTTTGGCAGAACACGTTGTAGCGGATTTGTGCGGTGCTGCACATTGAGCGCCCGCACAGCCGAAGCATACGCACCGACTCACAGAGAGGCAAGCGATAGGACTATGGCCAAGATTTTGGATTTTGCACTGGGGATGTTTTCCAACGACCTCGCCATCGACCTCGGCACGGCGAACACCTGCGTCTATGTGAAAGGGCAGGGCATCGTCCTGAGGGAACCTTCCGTGGTGGCCGTCAAAAAAGACACGCGCGGCAATAACGTGGTGCTGGCCGTGGGGCATGACGCCAAACGCATGCTGGGCCGTACTCCCGGAAACATCTGGGCCATCCGTCCCATGAAAGACGGCGTCATCGCCGATTTTGAAGTGACGGAAGCCATGCTGCGGCATTTCATCGCCAAAGTGCACAATTCGCGTCGTCTGGTGCGCCCCAGAATCATGATTTGCGTGCCCACGGGCATCACCCAGGTGGAAAAACGCGCCGTCAAGGAGTCCGCGCAGTCCGCGGGCGCGCGGGAAGTCTACCTGATCGAGGAGCCCATGGCCGCGGCCATCGGAGCCAACCTGCCCATTCAGGAGCCGACCTCGAACATGGTCGTGGATATCGGCGGCGGCACCACGGAAGTGGCCGTCATTTCCCTGTCCGGCATTGTCTATTCGCGTTCCGTGCGCATCGGCGGCGACAAGATGGACGAAGCCATCATGACGCACGTCAAGCGCAAGTACAACATGCTGATCGGGGAATCTTCGGCGGAAGAAATCAAGATGAAGATCGCTTCGGCCTATCCCATGGACCCGGAACAGCAGATCGAGGTCAAGGGCCGCGACCTGGTGACGGGCATCCCGCAGAACATCATCATCACCTCGGAAGAAGTGCGCAAGGCCATTTCCGAACAGGTGGACAGCATCGTGCAGGCGGTGCGCATCGCGTTGGAACAGACGCCGCCGGAACTGGCCGCCGACATTGTGGATCGGGGCATTGTGCTCACGGGCGGCGGCGCGTTGCTCAAGGGGCTGGATCAATTGCTGCGCGAAGAAACTTCTCTGCCCATCACCGTTGTGGAAGATCCCCTGTCCACGGTGGTCATGGGCACGGGGCGGGCGTTGGACAATCTGCATATCCTTAAAGAGGTGTGCATCGATTGATGTCCCGGCTCCCGGCGGAGCGGCGCGGCGATCGTGCACGAGCCCCGGCGCAATGCATGAAAGCCTGACTGAAGTCTCGTGTCGGCGGCAGCGGCGCAAGAGCGTGGTTTATGTAACGACGCCTTGCATCGGTGCCGCTTGCGCGTCATGGTTGGACGCCGTTCCGCGATACGCTTGCGGATGAAGATTTTTCAGGCGCACGGCGTGGTTGTCTCGAATGAACGGCAGCGCCGCTGGTGGGGAAGCCATGCCCGCCGACAGTCGGATGCGGATGCACGCGCGACTTCGGCGCGGAACTTTATCGGCCATATTCTGAACAATGCCCTCCCGCGGGAGGGAAAAACCCCTGTCCGTCTCCATCCCCCGGCGACGGAACCGATCGGCGGAAGCGCCGAACAGGGGTGAAACCTTCATCAAGGTAGCTTCCCCGCCGTGACGCCCAGGCGCTTTATCCTGTTTCCTGTCCTGCTGCTGTTCCTGTACCTCGGCATGTACACCTGGAATCAGCGCACGGGCTTTCTGGACGACCTCGCCACCCAGCTGGGATTGGAGGCGGTGGGAACCGTGCTCAAACCCCTGGTCAGCCTGCAGACCGCTCTCAGTGATTTTTGGGAGCGATATTTCGATCTGGTAGGCGTGCGGGAAGAAAACGAGCGTCTCAAGGCCGATCTTATCGCCATCCGGTCCGAGCTGGTGCAGATGGGCGAGGAACGGGCGGAGCTGCGCCGTCTGCGGGAGCTGCTGTCGCTTCCGTCGGACGCTTCCTGGCGGCCTGTGGGCGCCCGTGTGCTGGCCGGGCGCATGGGACCCAACGGCGTGCTGGAAACCGTCACCATCAGCCGGGGCTATCTGACCGGCGGCGCGCCGGGAACACCTCTGGCCACCAATCTGGGATTGGTGGGGCGGGTGCTGCGCGCCAGCGCGCACACGGCGTCCGTGCTGTTGCTGACCGATCCGGGCAGCCGCATCGCCGTGCTCAGTCAGGATACCCGCGCGCCGGGGATTCTCACCGGGCGCGGGCTGCGTCATCCCATGGAAGTGCGCTTCGTGGCCCGAAATTCCGGGGTGCGCGAAGGGGAACTGCTGGTGACGTCGGGCTTGGACGGCGCGTATCCCAAGGGCATACCCGTGGCCCGCGTCGTCAGCGTGGCCCCTTCCGATTACTCCCAGTTTTTGTCGGTGCTGGCCGTGCCGCTGGTGGATGTGGAGCGCCTTGAGGAAGTGCTGCTGTTGGAACGCGTGGGATCGCCGCCCCCGGTCGGCCCGCCGCTTCCCGAGTTGGTGGGGCCGCCCGTGCCGCGGGGAGTGCGATGAAAACCCGCAACGTGATTTGGTGGCTGCTGTTCCTGCCCATAGCCATCATGCTGCAGCAGATGGCGCCCGGTCTGGACGTGCTGGTCATCGGTCTTATCATCCTGCTGCAGGAGCGATCCTACAAAGATTGCATCTGGGCGCTGCCGTTGTTCATTTTGCTTCAGGAGGGCATGGGCTCGCGCGAGTTCGGCGGGGCTGTGCTCTGGTACGCCGCCGTTATCCTGTTTTTCAATCTCGGCCGTTGGCTTTTCGAAGTGGAAAATTTTCTGTTCGTCTTTCTGCTCTCCGCCTGTCTCGGCGCCGCGTATTTCGGATTGGCCTATCTGTTGGCTCCGCTTCAGGAACTGCACGTGGACATCCAGGCCACTCTGGACGCCGGCGTCATTCAGGCGCTGTTCATTCCCGTGGCTTGGCGTCTGGCGGTGTATTCGCGTCGATGGGTGCACGCTCATGATGAAACGGCATGATGAAAAACCCGAAAACAAACCGCAGCGGCGGGGTGTTCGCGGCTGGCTGAAGATCCAGGTCGAGCCCGAGAACTACCAGCCGCCGCGCTCCGGCATGCTGCTGCTGCAGTGCATGGTGGGCATGCTGTTTTTCATTTTCGTCGTGCGCTTCTGGTATCTGCAAGTCCACAAGGGCGAGGATTTCGCCAGGCAGGCGCAGGAAAACCGCCTGCGCGAGGAGCGGATTTTCGCGCCGCGGGGGTTGATCACCGACGTCAACGGCGTGGTCCTGGCGGACAACCGGCTGGCCTACGGGTTGACGCTGGTGCGCGAGGATTGCCGGGACATCCCGGCCACACTGGCGCAGATCAGCGCCTGGACGGGAATTCCTCTGAATCGCATCATCGCCAAGTATCATCAGGACCGGCTGAAAGTGAAATCTTTCGAGCCGCTGTTGCTGATCACGGATATGGATTTCGAGCTGGTGTCCCGGGTCGAAGCGGAACTGATCTACTGGCCCGGACTGGAGATCGTGGTGCGCTCCAAGCGCAACTATCCTGAAGGTCCGCTGTACGCCCATGTTCTGGGGTATGTCGCCGAGGCCAATGAAAAGGAAATGGAGGCCGACAAAAGCCTTGCCATGGGCGATCTGGTGGGCAAGCAGGGATTGGAACTGGTGCTGGAGCGTCGGTTGCGGGGCAACAAGGGATTATATCAGATTGAAGTGGACGTCCTGGGACGTTCTCTCGGCAAAACGCTCCTGGAAGAACCGCACAGCGGTCAGGAGGCCCGGCTCTCGCTGGATACCCGCATCCAGCGGGCCGCCTGGGACGCTTTGGACGGGCAGGCGGGATGCGTCGTCGTCATGGAGCCGGACACGGGCAAACTCCGCGCCCTGGTGACGTCGCCCTCCTACGACAACAATCTTTTCGCCGCGGGCATTTCCCATAAGGACTGGGAGGAGTTGCGCACCAACAAACGTTTCCCGCTCCAGAACCGGGTCATTCAGAGCGTGTATCCGCCGGGATCGGTCTGGAAACTGATGATGGCGGCCATGTTTCTGGAAGAGGGCATCCGGCCTGGGGAGAGCGTGTTTTGCAGCGGTCAGGTCAAGCTGGGCAATCAGATTTTCCGGTGCTGGAAGCGCGGCGGCCACGGCAGCATGGACATGACGCAGTCCATCGTGGGTTCCTGCGACGTATATTTTTATCATTTCGCGGAAAAGCTGGGGGTGGATCGTATCGAGCGTTTCGCCAAGGCCGCGGGCTTCGGCAGCCCTACCGGCATCGATCTGCCCCATGAAAAGTCCGGGCTGGTGCCGTCCAAAGCCTGGAAGCGGCGTCGTTTCGGGCAAGGGTGGGCGCGGGGCGAAACGCTCAATGTCTCCATCGGACAGGGATTTACCCTGGTGACGCCCTTGCAGGTGGCCGTCAACGTGGCTGCGCTGCTCAACGGAGGCAAACTGGTCAAACCGCAGTTGTTGGCCGATGCTCCGGTGGAAGTGCGGGGGATCATGCCGGGCAAACCCCAGACACGGGATTTTGTGGTCAACGCCATGCGCAGGACCGCCGCGGCGGGCACGGCGCGGGTGGTGGGGCGCAAGGATGCCGATATGGGCGGCAAGAGCGGCACGGCTCAGGTCGTCAAGCTCAAGATGAACAAGGATCGCCGCCTCAAGAGCAGCGAAATGGCGTATGAGCAGCGCGACCACGCCTGGATGGCCACATGGGGCATCAAGGACGACAAAAAGTATGTGGTCGTCGTCATGGTGGAACACGGCGGCGGCGGCAGCAGCACGGCGGGCCCCATCGCCAAAAAAATCTACGACGCGCTTTTCGGGGTGTACACGCCATGAGTCCGGTGGACAGACGACTTTTCAACTATATCAACTGGGGACTGGTGGCCTGCACTATCGTGCTGTTTTTTGTGGGCGTGGGCAATCTGTATTCCGCCAGCGGCATGCGCATGGAAGGAGGATTGGCCATTTCCTCCTTTTACCAGCGGCAGTTGTTGTGGGGCACTCTGGGACTTGGGGGCATGCTCCTGGCCATGAGTTTCGATTATCGGCAACTGCGCAATCTCGCCTGGCCCTTTTTTCTGCTGTCGATATTTTTGCTGCTTTTGGTGCCCGTGGCGGGCAAGACAGTTTACGGAGCCAAGCGTTGGCTGTCGCTCGGCTTCATGAGCATCCAGCCCAGCGAGATGGCCAAATTGTCCGTGCTGGTGCTGTCGGCGCGCCTGCTGTCACGCAACGGACGTGCCTTGGGCTGGCCGGATTTTATCCGGGTGCTCAGCGTGGGGCTGGCGCCCGCGGCCCTGATCGTCACGCAGCCTGATCTGGGCACGACCCTGCTGCTGCTGTTGTTGCTGGGCGGAATGATCCTCTTCCACGGGCTCAAGGGCAACGTGCTCAAGCCCTGTCTGCTGGCGATGCCCTGTCTGGGCGCCTTCATGTGGTTCATCGGCATGCACGATTACCAGCGACAACGAATTCTGACGTTTCTTGATCCCTCCAACGATCCCCGCGGCGCGGGATACCACATCATTCAGTCTCAGATCGCCATCGGCTCCGGACAAATCTGGGGCAAGGGCTTTCAGGAGGGCACTCAGAGTCTGCTGCGCTTTCTGCCGGAAAAGCACTCCGACTTCGCCGTGGCCGTCTTCGGAGAGGAATGGGGGTTTGTGGGGTGCATAGCGTTGCTGACGCTGTTCTGCCTGTTTTTGCTGGCTATCTTCACGAGTGTGGCGGAGGCCAAGGATCGCTTCGGCAGCACTCTGGCGGCGGGGGTGTTCTTCTATTTCTTCTGGCAGATTCTCATCAATATGGGTATGGTAATCGGCCTGATGCCTGTGGTCGGCATCCCTTTGCCGTTTATCAGCTATGGCGG
>CASQEL010000075.1 GCA_949427775.1 uncultured Desulfovibrionaceae bacterium | reverse complement strand
GGGCCGCCAACGCCGAATGTAGTTCCGACGTCAGACTGGACGGCGTCTACGCCAAATAATCGCGTGCTTCCGGCCCCCGCGCTCCGCGGCGACAGGGCGGACTTCATAATCTTTCCTGTCTTTTTCACGGCACATGTTGATTATGGAATACCAGCGTTCAGCGCACACGAACATCCTTTCGAGTAACCGGCAGACGAGGCCCTCGCCGAATGACGACGAGGGCCTCGTTCCCTATTCGGGATATGCTCCTGTCGAGGGGCGTCAGATGAACTCGTCCCGCCGTCCCGCCTTGACCTTGGCAAGAATCTTTTCGGCGGCCATACGCTCATGTTCCTGCATCGCTTCCATTTTGACCTTGATCAGCGACTCGCCCTGCTGCCGCGTATAGGGAGTGGCGTATCCCAACAGATATTCTTCAAACGAGGCTATGGAATTGGGGCCGCACTGGCTTTCCATGCCCCCGCAACGGACCATCTCCACAAACTCCGCGCCGGAGCGCCCCAGGCGCGGGCAGGCCGTGCAGAACGACGGCAGGTGCCGGGCCTCCTCGATAAGAAAGCGGACGACTTCATCCACATGGCAATCTTCGCCGATGGGGAAGCGCACTTCTCCCGGACCGGGTTGAGAATTCCACGACTCATAGGGGTTGGCCACGCTGCCTGTCAGCAGTTGCGAGGCCCCGGCATCGCATCCGAACCGCCACAACTGGGCAGGTTCCTTGGTGGTGAGGATGATGCCCGTATAGGGAATGGCCAGACGCACGAGAGAAACGCACCGCTGGTAGTCGAAATCCGACACCGGATACGGCACCGTATCCAACAGGGCGCGGGGCGCCGGACGCATGCGGTGCATGCTGACCGTACGGCACCCCGAGTCATAAATGCGCTCCAGATGGGCCGAATGAAGGGCCAGCGCCAACAAATCGTACTGCCACGGGCCCAGACCCAGCATAAGCCCCAGCCCCACATCGGGCACGCCCGCTTCCATGGCCTTGTCCTGCGCGTTGAGACGCCGCACGAAATTGCTCTTGGGTCCCTTCACATGGGCCTTTTTGTAGCTCTCCTCGTGATAGGTGTCCTGATACAGCAGACAGGTGCCCAAATCCGCATCTTTCAGCTCGGCGTATTCCTCGTTGGTCAGCGGCGGCAGATTGATGTTGACGCGGCGGATTTCCCCGCCGGAGCCCACGCGCACCTGATAAATGGTGCGGGCGGCATCCAGCACATACGTCAGGCCGCCCTTGGGCCAGGATTCTCCGGCGACCAGCAGCAGACGCTTGTGGCCCTGCCGGATGAGCTTGGTCGTGGCCTGCACAATTTCCTCTTCGGTCATGCGCTTGCGTTCCACGGAATCGTTACTGTGCCGGAAGGCGCAGTACATGCATTCGCTGTCGCAATAGTTGGAAATATGCAAAGGCGCGCTGAGCACGACGCGGTCGCCGTACACCAGTTCCTTGACCTTCCGCGCCGCATTCAGAATTTCCTGCCGCTGCTCCGGCCCGTTCGCGTTGATGAGCGCGGCGATTTCCTGAATTGAAAGACACTCCAGGGCGAGGGATTTGTCCAGGATATCGCGCAGTTCAGCGGCGTCCGGCGCTTCTTTGCGTTGCAGGGCAGTTTCGATGGCGGCAGCATCCAACCATTTGGGCACCTGTTCGTTCGACATGATGAATCGCTCCTTGCGAGGTAGACGGTACACGGTATCCTGCCGGGGGAACGCCCCGGAAAGCAATCTGACGGCAGCGCTCCCGCACAACGCGGGAACGTGGTGCTGATTGTGGAAACAATCAACGTTGATAATTTTTTCACATAGGTACAAAAAACACAACCCCCCTGAAGGGCATCCGCATCGCGGACGCGCCTCATGGGGTTCCCGCAAACATCTTCCATCCCCACGGAATATAACGTCATCACTCCGCACGTCAGAAAACGGAACTCCGTCCCCACACACATCGGCATGCGGCATATTCCACTCCCGAGCGGCGGAAATCCAACGCCTTTCCCGTCTTCCGACAGGGCTTTTCATTCTACACTGTAACCATGAATAACGGAAGAGAATACTGCGCCCCCCGTACACGCTTCCCTTGCAACAGCCGCGTTTCCCCTTTGCGCTTTCAGCCGAACATTCTGACCTCCGGCCGTCAGACGGCGACCAGCTCCATATTTCCCCACACGCCTATTCGTCCTTCGCACTGTACAAACGCCCCCTCAAGCCCCAGGAGTTCCGCCCGCTCCAGCGCACGCTGCACATCCCGACCCGTGCGCAGCATATTGCACAACGCCGTGGCCGCGGCATCGGCCAACGCCGCATCGCGGGCGCGCGCCACGGCCAAATCTCCCCGCCCCAGGCTTAAGGAATGCCCGATGATCGCCGAAGAGGCACACAAGGAAACGGGACAGTCTTCCCGCCGCACGGTGACGCCGGTCGATGTTCCTTCCGCAGGAGTCGCGAGCAGGCCCACCACTCTGTCCTTTTGAGAAAAAAGATACGCATCGCCGCCGTTTTCTATAATAATATCAGGCGATACATGGACAAAAGCCTCCGCCGTCATCTGGGCGATCACACCCGCCACGGCGGCAAACGGCCCCACGTCGGCCACGGCGGCCCCCGCGGCCATACGCCGCACCACTTCCGGCGCTTCTTCGGGCGCCGCTACCGGCACAAGGCTGGTGCGAAATTCCGGGTGCAACGTCATCCAGTTTTTTATCTGTCCCCGGAGAGACGTCACAAAATCCAGCATGGGCCGGGCCAGCTCCCGCTGCCGGGCGTCGACGATCACCTGCAGATCTGTTTCTTCCACAACCAATTGAAATGCGTACTCCCCTTCCCGAGCTGTACAACGCCCTCTGTAAAGGCGCTCCGATCCGTTATACATATTACGCATGTTTTTTCCATCCGTGTTCCGGACGCACCGTTACAGCCTCCGAGGACTCGCAATACACTGCCGAAAAAATCCTGTTCACTTTTCCGACGCGCCCCAACGGACATACTTCTTTCCTGCCGATTTTTCGGGCTTTTTCTTCATGGGGGCAACCGCAATCGTTTCGTGAGGGACCGTCAGCAGCCTGCGCGCGCTGTACAATACACGTCACCGATAGTACCATAGGTTTTTGTAGAGCGATTTCATAAAGCGTCGACAGCGGCTTCGTTGTGGTTCACCCTTGACGGCAATGCCGCCCCTGCGACGCAAAAATAGGCAATCTTTTTCGAAATGTCGAATACGCGTCGCCTGGCTTCGCTGCGCTTCCCGGAGCTTTTTGCCCGGACGACAGCTCGTCCTGAAAGCGCTCCGGCGGTACGGAACAAAATGCGGCATGCGCGCCCGCACATTGTCGTGGAAGGGCTTGGCCTGCATCGGGAATACGACATCCGGGACGCCGCTTCGGATGTGTAACCAGCCATCAACTGCCGTTATCAAGGAGAAACCGCATGCCGAAACACATTTTGCGGATACGCGATTTGGGCTATGAAACGTTCTGGCGCCTGCTGCACGATGCCGCGGACGCAACGCAACAGCAGGGCACGCTTCTGCAAGGACGCATCGTCGCGTTGCTGTCCGCCGCGCAACCTCCCTGCGCGGCGACGGAAGACAGACTTTCCTTGACGCGCAGCGTGCGCGGCCTGGGCGGAGACATGGAATACCTGACGCCGGACGCCTGGGAACAGGATGCCGCGTCCCTGCCCCGGCAGGGAGCGATGTTCGGCGCGCATGTCGATTGCTGCTGCGTGCACGCCCTGCCGCACAATGCGCTGGAGGCGCTGGCCGCGCACTGTTCTGCCCCGGTAATCAACGCGGGCAACGACAAGGGACACCCCTGTCAGGCGATGGGCGATCTGGCGCTGTTCAAGGCTCTGACGCCGGACCTCGACAAGATGCGGGTGGCCTGGATCGGCGGCGCCACAGGGCTGGCGCATTCGCTTATAGAAGCGGCCATCTACGCCCCGTTTGAGCTTTTCATGGCCCTGCCGGAATGGGGTGAACCTGATCGGGAACTTTTAGGATTTGCGCTTCATGCAGGGGCCAAAATATTTTTGACCCGTGAAGTGCCCATGGCCATGGACGGCGCGCACTATGTATATGCCGGAACCGGCCCCGAGGCGACAGAAACCTCCGGAAACATGCAGCCGCTGAAAGCAGGCATGTCCGTCACTTCCGCCGCCATGGCTCTGGCGAAACCCGGCGCGCGCCTGCTGCCGGGAAGTTCCCGGACGCCGCGCTGCCGGGTGGATGCCGCCCTGCTGGAAGCCGAAGCGCCACTGCACGCGCGGCGCATGCAATACCGGCTTTGCGCCCAGAAGGCATTGCTGTCATGGCTGCTTTCCGCCTGACAACACTCCGGAACAGGCGCAGAATAGCGTTTGTGTTTGCCTATCCTGTCGTGACAGAGGCGGACTTGAACGCCGTGCGCGAACGCTATGCGCAGGAAGAAAACGCTGTCCGGTGGCGAAATTCCGTCTCAAAATACCGATGAGAGGTTTTTTTGATGTGTCCATCCCCGATAAACGCTTTCATGTTTTGCGGCGCCCTGCTGAAGAGCCGCGCGGGCATCGTTCTTTTTTTGCTGACGACGCTGCTGTTGTGCGCCCGTCCGGCGCAGGCCGATGCGCTTCCCGGACTGGGAACCGCCCCTGAAACTCCCGACGGCAACGCACTGCCGCAGAATGTGGAAACCGCGCTGACCGCGCTGCTGCGGGCCGTGCCCGCAGGCAGACCCGTGCCCGACGCCGCCACGCTGACGCCGCTGCTGGAGTATGTGCGCTCCGGCGTCGCTTCTGCCGAAGTCCGTCTGCAGAAGCGGGATCAGGGGGCCGGAGCCTTCACGCTCGCCACGTTGCGCGCCCCCCTGCAACGGGTCGTGCGCTATTATTTTGATCCGTCCATTCCCGGAGAAGCCATTTTTCCCAACTCCGTGCGCCGTCATTACTGGCTGCCGGGCAGCCAGATTCTGACGCGGAACATCCAGTTATGGAAGAGGCTGGAAAACCTGAATTCCTCGGAGCCCCCCCTGGTGGTGCGCGGCGCGGAATATGAGGAAATCACGCCGGATACCTTCAGCGGAAGCTACTACAGCTACACGCTGGACAGACTCGTGATCCTGCTGCAATTTCAGGAGCGGGCCACGGTCATCTCCGTCACCCGGCAGCGGGGACCTTCCGGCGTGGGGCGCAAGGGCGCCATTCTCGGCAAAGACAGCGGATGGAACTACGTCTACAGCAAGATCGAAGGCTCAAACCTCAAATTGGCCGGATGGGCTTCCACCTACCTGTACGACTCCGCCAACGTGACGATATTTTACGAGCCAAAGCCGGGAGCCCAAACGACGGACATGGCCATGTTCAAATATCTGCGGGCAGGATGGGCCAATATGAACATGGTCAAGTCCTCGCATATCGCCGGCGGCGCCAAACGTTTTCTGGACGGCCTGCGGCAGGTTCTGGAATCGCCGCGCCTGCCGAAGGCCGAAGCCGTCGCGGAACAGGCGCGTCGACTTGACGCCATGGATGCCGACGCCCTGCGCGCGGCGCTGGCGCCGTACAACGCCGCACTGAACACATGGTCCGGCGCGGACTCCGTGCTTTCCTCCTCCGACTTCAAAAAACTCCTGGAAGGCAACACATACACCATGCAGTTGACGCCTGAGGAAATGCGCAGCGAGTTGATCAAGCAATTCATGAAGCAGCAGTTGGGCAGACCCCAACTGGCGGCTCCGGCGGGCGCGGGACGCTGACATGTGCGCCGCTCCGTCCGCAACGCCCTTTTCCGGACACGCCGTCTGGCCTGAGGATCTTGACGCGCGCCGCCTCCCGGATCAGGCCCTGGCCGAAGCCTACGACGCCACCCTCCCGCCTCTGCGGGGATGTATCAAAAACACTCTGGCGCTGACGCATGCCGTTTACGGAGAATGTCCCGACAGCCTTGAACGCCGGATCATCGACAGTGCCCGAGGCTTTGCCCGCGCCACGCATGCCGAACCCGTTCCCTGGGCTGTCGTGGCTTTCACTCCGGCCTACGCGGCCGGTCCTCGCCTTGCCGCGGCGCTGATGCCCGCTCTGCTGGCCCATGTGCCGTTGCTGGGGGCCGTCTGTGTGGGCGGCCGTCCCTCCGTGGCCGCCAGAGTGGTTCTGGAACTCGCCGGAGTGGAGGACGCGTTTTGTCTGGACCAGGCGAGCTTCGGCCGTTTGCTGCGGGACATGCGGCGTTGCGGCGTCGGCCGACTGGCCCTGCTGCACGGGGGCGAACTGGCCTCCCTGCGTGAGACCGCCGCGGAGCTGCGGCTGCCGGTCTGGGAAGAATCGCGGCCGCCGCGCCTGCGGATTGCGACGGGAAGCGGCCATGAGCGGGCGCACATTGCCTGGGGGCACCCGGACGCGCCCCTGACGGAGATCTCCTCGCGGGAGCTTGTCGCGCAGCCGGATGCCTTTCTTCCGGACATTCACGAAGCTGATGCGATCTTCTGCGATCCGGAACAGGAAACGCCGTCGCTGCGCCGGGCTCCGCTGGTGCTGTTGCCGGGTATGGAGGGCTGCTGGCTGCATGCGGATCTCTCCCCGGTGTTTTTTACCCGTACAGCCACGGCATTGGGCACGGCGACGCCGTCCGTCCCTTTTCTCTGAAATTTTTTCACGTAACACGCCCGCCGGGCAGACGAATTCCGAGAAAGCGAAACGGCGTGCGCCTCGAAGCATGGAGCCCCGCAACCGCATCAGGGCCGAAGGAACATGTCAATCCGCCAGGAGAACGACCATGAGCACGCTCGCGCAATTGCGCAATATCGGCATCATCGCGCACATCGACGCAGGCAAGACCACGCTGACCGAACGCATGCTGTTCTATACCCGGAAAATCCATCGGATGGGGGAAGTTCATGACGGCACGGCCACCATGGACTATCTGCCGGAGGAACAGGAGCGCGGCATAACCATCGCCTCGGCCTGCACCACCTGTCAGTGGAATGATCACGTCATAAACATCATCGACACTCCGGGACACGTGGACTTCACCATTGAGGTGGAACGCTCGCTGCGCGTGCTGGACGGCGCTGTGGGCGTATTCTGCGCCGTGGGCGGCGTGGAGCCGCAATCCGAAACGGTCTGGCGGCAGTCGGAGGAGTTCGGCGTGCCCAAGCTGGCGTTCATCAACAAGATGGATCGTCCGGGCGCCGACTACGAGGGCGTGCTGGAGGCGCTGCGCGTCCGATTGGGGGTCACTCCCCTGCCCCTGAACATCCCCGTGGGCCAGGGAGAAGAATTTTCCGGCGTCATCGATCTGATCGCCCGCGAACGCCTGATGTTCGACGCCGAAGATCAGGGACAGAGCATCCTCCGCACGCCGCTGAGCGAAACCGAGGCGGCCCTGGCAACGCCCTGGCGCGAAAAGATGCTCGAAACTCTGGCCGAGGCCGACGAAGCGTTTCTGGACGCCTATCTGGGCGGCGAATACGGCGACGCCGACATCCGCGCCGCATTACGCCGGGCCACCGTCGCCCGCCGGATCACGCCCGTGCTCTGCGGCTCCGCCCTGCGCAATGCGGGCATTCAGCCCGTGCTGGACGCGGTGTGCGACTGTCTGCCTTCTCCGGCGGACGTTCCCCCGGCCACAGGACTGGACGAAGACGGCGGGGAACACCTTGTTCAGTCGGCGGCCGACGGTCCCCTGTCCGCCCTGGTCTTCAAAGTGCTTATGGACGGCGGCCGCAAAGTGGCCTTCCTGCGCCTGTATGCGGGGACCATCAAGGAGGGCGAAGCCTGCCGCAATCTGTCCCGCAAGGCTGACGATCGCGTCAGCCGCATTTATCGGATGCACGCCGATCGGCGCGAACAGATTCCCTCAGCCTCCGCGGGCGACATCGTGGCTGTGGTGGGGCTGCGCTCGGCCCATACCGGCGAAACCTACGGCGACCGCAGCCGCCCCCTGCTGCTGGAGGCCATAGAGGCCTACCAGCCGGTGATCACTCTGGCCCTGGAGCCGCGCAACGCCGATGAAGGCAAGACGCTGGACGAAGCTCTGGCCCGATTCACGACC
>CASQEL010000074.1 GCA_949427775.1 uncultured Desulfovibrionaceae bacterium | reverse complement strand
GGGGCGGAGCCCCACATCTTTTGGAGCATTTCAACCGTGAACTGCTCTAGTACCGCATAACACAAAATACTTCGTATTTTGCGTCAAGATCATTCGCCGAAAAACGCGGTTTTCGGCTCATTCACGGCGACTACGCCGCCGCGCCATGCTCTCGCATGGCGGCTAGACACAGAAACTTTAGATGTTTCTGTGTACTAGCGAGGGTGCGCCCTGCACCGCTGCTTTTTCCGGTACATGGAGGCATCGGCGTGGGCGGTCAACTCTTCTTCGGTCGTGCCGTCTGTGGGGAAAACGGCTCTGCCCAGGCTGGCGGAACACGCAAAACGGCGGCCGTTGTCGTCGATCAACGGCTCCCGCAACGCCTTTTCCAGCTCGTCAAGCAGGGCCTGACTCGCTTCCGGAGATTCCCCCTTCACCATGACGACGAATTCATCGCCCCCGATCCGGGCCGCCAGGTGCGCGTCGCCAAGGCAGCGCCGCAAGCACGCGGCGGTTCGTATCAGCGCCTGATCGCCGCTCCCGTGGCCATAGGTGTCGTTGATGTATTTGAAGTCGTCCAGATCCAGATAGCCTAACACGAAAGACCCGCCGCGCGCCGTGCATTGATCGATCTCCTCACGAAGCCGCTCAAAGAAATACCGCCGGTTGGGAAGCCCCGTCAGACTGTCGAACATGGCCATATGTTCCATCATGGCCTTCATGCGCTTGGTTTCACAGTAGTTGCGCGCCAGCACGGCCGCCGTCAGGCTGCAACACAACAGCCCCGCAAGATAGAACAGGGCAATATACCGGGTGTACCAGACATCTCGGGGCGCGATGCTAATCATCCAGTGCGCGTTCAGAATATCAAAGGTTTTTTCCACCGGCTTGTGCAGCGGTTCGTCGTCGGATTGCAGAATGATCTGCCGCAGGCCGGTGTCCGGGTTGACGCGCCATATTTTGCAGCTGTACCCCTGGTTGTACAAATCTTCCAGGTACACGCTTTTCAGCGCCTCGGGATAACGGAGCGTCACGGAAACGAGCCCCCAGAACGCCTGTTCCCCGCCACGGTGGACATAAACCGGCAATCTGCCCACCAGGGCCTGTCCGCCCTGCACCGTTTCAAAGGGACCGCCCAGCGTGAGGCGTCCGGTCTGTTTGGCGCTTATGGCCTCCCTGTTCCCCTGTCCTTCTCCCAGCAGGTTGAAGCCCACGGCCTCCTCGTTGTTTTTCAGCGGGTAGACGTGGGACACGACGCCGCCGGGCGCGAGAAGAATGTTGCGGATGGCCGGGTCGGTGATCAGAATCGCGGCCACCCGCTCAAACTCCTCGATCTTGCCGTCCCCCTGCACCACCAGGGCGGCCAGCGCTTCCGCTTTGTACAGCAGGCTGATAATGGTTTCGCTGATGGTATGGCTCTTGCTGAATGCAAGGTATTCCATACGTTTGCGTTCGAGATCCTTTCGGTAGTTCTCTATGCCGCAGATCAGCGCCAGAGACGCCAGGGCGACAAGACAGAAGGTGGCGACAAACACCCTGGGAGATCCGAAAAAACGCCGTCGATCCACGAGCTCAGACATGTTTTTCCTCCGCGACACGGAGCAATGTTTTCAACAACACTTCAAAATCGCACGGTTTATGCAAATATTCGGCAACCCCCCGGCGCACGGCCTCCCGCGCTTCCGTCTCGCCCGCGTGCCCTGTCAGCAACACGACCGGCAGGTCCGGGACGATGTCGCGCAGGCATTCCATGAGCGCCAGTCCGTCCATGCCGGGCATTTTGAGATCCGTGACCACAGCGTCGAAGCGTTCCCGGCGCACGGCCTCCAGGGCTTCCTGTCCCGACGCCGCCAGAGCGGCCCGGATGCCCCGGCGCCGCAGACGGCGTCCCATGACATCCAGAAAGCCCGGTTCGTCGTCCACCAGCAATACCGCCCGCAGGGTATATTCCATCGCCTCTCCTCCGGTAACCTGTTGTCCCCGCCGGGCGGAGAGCGCCCGTAACGGTTCGCGCGGCGGCGCGACAGGCGGTTTCCAGCCGCGCGCCGAGGCGGTCTTACCTGTGCACGGGAAGCACCACATGGAACGTGGCGCCCTCTCCCTGCCTGCTCTCCACGAGAATGTCGCCGCCCAACCCCTTGACGATGCCGTAGCAGATGGAAAGCCCCAGTCCCGTCCCCTTGCCGGCGGGCTTGGTCGTAAAAAACGGATCGAAAATGCGCGCCATGATTTTGTCCGGGATGCCCGGGCCGGTGTCGCTGACGCTGACGCGCACGCTGTCGGCATGCTCTTCCCGCGCGGCGGTCACACGCAGGGAACCGCCCTCGCGCCCCTCCATGGCGTCCACGGCGTTATTGAACAGATTGAGAAAGATCTGTTGCAATACGGAGGGCGTGGCGTTCACCGGCGGCAGTCCCGGGTCCACGGACACGGCAATGGACACGCCGGAATTTCGGGCTTTCTGATCCGTCAGCGCGGCCATTTCGTGCAGCAGTTCCCCAACGTCCACGGCCTGATCCGGTTCGTCGGATTTGCGGGCGAATCCCAGCAGCTTGTGCGTGATGGTACGGCACCGCGCGCCCTGGCTGCGGATTTTTCCCACGCTCTGCACGATTTCCGCCGTGTTGCCGTCTCTGGGCATGTCCGCCGCCACGTCCTCGATCCATCCGGCTTCTTCCATCATGATAGCCACAGGATTATTGATCTCATGGGCGATGCCCGCGGCCATTTCGCCCAGCGCCGAAAGCTTGCCCGCCTGCACCAGATGTTCGTTGAGCGCGAGGCGTTCCCGCTCCAGCCGGTTGATGCGATCCAGCAACCGCCAGGACAGCAGCAGGCCGCCGCAGAACACCCCCAGGCTGATCAGGACCAGCGTGATGTACAGCGCCTGCTCGGCCCTGGTCATGGCGGCCAGGGCGGCGCTGTCCCTGATGCGCAGGATCAGAATCCACTGGTTGTGCGTGAGCAGGGACATGGCGTAGAGGTTTTCCCCGTCGTCCAGCGTCCGTTCCACAGGCCGCCGACCGAAACTTTCGCCGAACAGTTGCCGGGCGCGGGCCGCCAGCGCCGCGCCGCTCTCATACGGCTCCTCCAGCGGCGGCGTCTGGTATTGGCCCTCGCGATTGATGATGCAGGCCTTGCCCTCGCCGGCCACACGTATTTCACCCACCACTTTGGAAAAACGGGCAAAATCCACTGTGGCGCGCAGAATGAACGGCTTTCCGTCGATCTCCACCCGCACGGCCACGATGAAATGGGGCGTTTTGCGCAGGCCCAGAAACACATTGCTTACATAGGCGGAACCGCCCTGCTCCCGGAAGGCCCGCAGCCAGTCGGCTTTGGAGTAATCGGCAAGGTCCAGCCCCAGCGATCCGGCGTATACCCGCTGGATGCCCCGGTCATCCACCAGGCCCATATCCACGATGTTGTCGCCGTAGATCTGCCGGAGACTCTTCAGATACGCCGCCAGAAAGGCCGGATCGAGCAATTGCGGCCCTCCGTTGGCCGCCAGCAGGCGGATATTGGCCAGCCGTTCTTCCACAAATGTGTTGATGCGCACGCTGTGCCAATCGGCGATACTTTGGAGATTTTCATGGGTCATGGCCTGAAACGCCACGTTGAGATGGCTGTGCACCACCCACAGCACCAGGGCCATGGGCAGAAAAGAAGCCACAACAATGGCTCCGATAATGGCGCGGCGCAGGGCTATGCCCTTTGCCTCCGTGCTGCTGGACATGCGAACGGCCCCCGCGGTTGAAAATGGCGTTTCGCGGATCCCTGGTTCCGCCTTTTCCGCGCCCGTCACGGCATCAAGATTCGAACCAGCATACCGTTTCCGTATCTGCGATGCAATGCATGCCCGCCGCGCGTCTCTCATCCGGCGCGCATGCGGGGGCGTCGGCATGTTCCGCGGCGTTGCACGGCCGCCAATGACCTTGCGGCAGGTTCACCACGGCTTCGGCCAATGCTTGCCTTGCGCCTTGCGGGCCGAAAACATGCGGCGTTTCGCGGACGGCGTTTTACTGAGGGCTGCCCCTGGAGTCGCCCTTGAGCCGCGCCGGCACGAAGTGGGACATGGCCCAGCTCAGCGCGAGCACATACACCCCGGCGAAAAGACTGGTCAGCGCGTTCCAGGGCGGCGCGGCCGACAGGGACAGGCGCATGAGCAGCGTGGCGATCACAAAGCCGGAATTGCGGAACACGGCGTGAAACGAGGGCATGAAGCGTTGGGCCACCAGCACCAGCAGGATGTCCGCGAAAATGAGTATGGTGTAGATGGTTTCAAAAAAGGCCGTCTCTCTGCCTGTTGTCAGAAAAATCCAGGCGTCCCGCAGTCCCACGCCCACGAAGAGGCAGAACAGGAGCAGGGCGATGAGCTTTTTGGACATGACGTAGCGCATGCGCTCGTCCGCCTCCTGAATGAAATGGTGCTCCGAGCGGAGACGGTGATACAGGCCCAGACAGACGAAGATGATCAGCGCCGTGGACGCGGAGAGCGCGATATGCAGGATAGGCTCCGGATTTTCGGCCAGATTGACCGGTTCCGGCAGGTGGGCCAGCACCTTGAAGGCGTCGCGCAGCAGGATCAGGGCCAGAATTTCAAACTGTTTGCCCAAAGAACGCGACAGCGAGCAGGACAACGTCAGAATGAGCCCCATGACCTCCAGCCCCAGAATCAGGGTGAATGCCAGATTGATGGCATGAAAGTGGTTGGTGGGCGTCACGGCCGCCAGATCCGGCGGCAGCAGCCCTTCCCGGTTCAGTTCTATGCCCCCCAGCGCGACCAGAAAAACCCAGATGATGATCAGGGCCACGCCCCGCTGTGTTTTGGGGGTTTCCCAGACGTGGTGCAGGAGATCATACAGGTTGGTCAAGGGCTCCATTTTGGTCATCAGCGACATGACGGACTCCTTCGCATACGTTCGCAGGCGCAGAATACACGGACCGCCGCCGGTGTAAAGAGCACGGGAACACGACAAGGCGCATCTTGCCTTTCTTCCCTATCATACATATACTATTCGTTTCCCTTGTCATCTATCCGCAACGCATATGAGGTTGCCGCCATGCCCCATAAAGGCCCCCATATATCCATTTCGCCCGAATACGTCGTCAACCGCATCCTGCGTATCAACAGGAACGACTTTGAAGAATGGCCGGAATCCGTCCGCAGGTTGGCCATCGAGATCGCGGAAGAGCTGTTTCTGGTATCCTACAATCCGTTCATCGACGCCGATACGGTACGCCAGAGCGTCCGCAAGCGGTATGAAGGAGAATCCTTCGCCCTGGCCCACCACTACGCCACCTCCATCGGCGAGGGCATCACCATGTTCTGGTCGGCCTACGAGGCCGAGCGCGACTTCCGCGGCAGCCTCGTCAGCGCCCTGAAGGACATCCTGCCCGACGAATGCATCATCACCCGCCCCGGCGCGCTGGTGGAAAACGCCACCGACGCCACGGATCTGCGCATGGAGCTGCCCCTGCTGGTGGTGGAACCCGACACCACGGAGCAGGTGGCCCGGGTGGTCAGGCTGGCCAACGACATGAAGTTCGCCATCATCCCCCGCGGCGGCGGTTCCGGAGCCACGGGCGGGGCCGTGCCCGCGCGCAAGCGCACCCTTATCGTCAGCCTTACCCGCCTGACGCGCATCGGTCCCATCGATACGGAAAGCATGACCATGATCTGCCAGGCCGGGGTCATCACCCAGGAGGCCATCAAGGCCGTGGACAAGGCCGGAGCGTTCTTCTCCGTGGACCCGGCCTCCAAGCTGGCCTCCAGCATCGGCGGCAACATTTCGGAAAACGCGGGCGGTCCCTGCGCCTTCGAATACGGCACCACGCTGGACAATCTGCTGTGGTGGCGCATGGTGACGCCCACAGGCGAAATCATCACCGT
Organism: uncultured Desulfovibrionaceae bacterium; assembly: GCA_949427775.1. GTDB lineage: Bacteria > Desulfobacterota > Desulfovibrionia > Desulfovibrionales > Desulfovibrionaceae > CASQEL01. The sequence continues at coordinate 2,281 of CASQEL010000074.1, read as the reverse complement.
GGAGCGGGAGAACCACCCCCGCCATAAAATCCTGCCCGACGAGACGGCCACCTTTGTGGTCAAGGACATCAGCGGCGGCGTGCGCAACGTGGTGCAACTGCGCGGCGACGAAATCCGCCTGCCCGGTCTGGGCAAGGACGTGACCAACAAGGTGTTGGGCGGCCTGCCCGGCATGCAGAAGGAAGGCGTGGACGGGCTCATCACCGAAGCCTGCTTCATCATCCATCCCAAGCCCAAACATTCGCGCGTCATGGTGCTGGAATTCTTCGGACGTTCCATGCATCCGGCCGCCGTGGTGGTGCGCGAGCTGGTGGCCCTGCGCAACCGCATCCGCGAGAAAGGCGACTACGCCCGCCTGTCGGCGCTGGAGGAGTTCAACGCCAAGTACGTGCAGGCCATCGAGTACAAACGCAAGTCGGCCAAATACGAGGGCGATCCCATTTCCGTCATCGTTCTTCAGGTGGACGGCGACGACACCTTTCTCCTGGACCAGTGCGTGAAGGAAATCGTTCAGGTGGTGGAACAGCAGGACAACGTGGACATCATGGTGGCCCGCGACGCCAGGGAGGCCGAACACTTCTGGGAAGACCGTCACCGGCTCTCGGCCATCGCCAAACGGACCTCGGGCTTCAAAATCAACGAGGACGTGGTCATTCCCATGGACCGCATCCCGGACTTCGCCCTGTTTCTGGAGCAGCTCAACCTGGAATGCTCGGCCGCAGCCTTCCGCCACGCTCTCCAGAGCACGGGACGCCTGCCGGGGTTCCCCATGGAGGACAAGGAATTCAACCGCGAGTTCTCCTTCGCCTCCAAAGCGGCGCAGGGCGGCATGTCCGCCTCCGAGATTTCCGATGAGGAAATGCAGATGCGGGCCGTGCTGTTCCTCAAGGATCTGGAAACCAAGTATCCCCACCTGGCGCGCAAGATCGTCGCCATCCGCGAGTACATGCTGGCCTCGCGGATCATCGTGGCCAGCCACATGCACGCGGGCGACGGCAACTGTCATGTGAACATCCCGGTCAACTCCAACGATCCGCACATGATGGAGCAGGCCGAGCATGTGGCGGGAAGGGTCATGGCCCAGACCCAGGAAATGGGCGGCGAGGTTTCGGGCGAGCACGGCATCGGCATCACCAAAATCGCCTTCTTCAACAAACAGAAAATGGACGCCCTGCGGGAATTCAAGGAACGCGTGGACCCGCGCGACATCCTCAATCCCGCCAAACTGGTGCACCCCGAGCTGCCGGTGCGGCCGTTCACCTTTTCCTTCAACCGGCTGATCGCCGACGTGCGCGAAAGCGGCCTGCCCGACAAGGAAAAACTCATCCGCCTGCTCTCGGCCGTCCAGGGCTGCACGCGCTGCGGCAAGTGCAAGCACGTCTGTTCCATGACCTATCCCGAGCGTTCCATGCAGTACCACCCGCGCAACAAAAACATGGTGTTGGGCATGCTGCTGGAGGCGGTCTATTACTCCCAGGTCAACAAGGGCCGCATCGACGAGGCCCTGCTGACCCATATGCGCGCCATGGTGGAGCACTGCACCGGCTGCGGCCGCTGCACGGCCGTGTGCCCGATCAAAATTCCCTCGGCCGAAGTGGCTCTGACCCTGCGCGCCCTGCTGGAACATGAAGGCGCGGGCGGCCATCCCATCAAAAGCCACGCCCTGACCTGGCTGGTCAGGGACGTGTCCGTCCGCGTGCCCAAGGCGGCCAAGATGGCCTCCCTGGGCCAGAAGATGCAGAATAAATTCCTGGGCTTCGTGCCGGAGGTCTGGCGACGGCGGCTTCAGAGCCCGCTCTTTTCCGGCAAGGGCCCCAAGATGGGGTACACCAACCTGTACGAATCGCTCAAACTGCACCGGGGCGCGTTCTTCACGCCCGCCGAGCCCGCGCCGGGCATGCCCGCCGTGCTCTACTTCCCCGCCTGCGGCGGCGCGCTCTTTTACGATCGTATCGGCATGGCCTCGATTCTCCTGCTGCTCAAGGCGGGCTTTGCCGTGGCCGTGCCCCGGCCGCACCTCTGCTGCGGCTATCCCCTGCTGGCCGCGGGCATGGACGAGGCGTTCAACCGCAACCGCGAAACCACCCGCCGCCGTCTGGCCGAACTGATGCTCAAGGTCCGCGAAGACGGCTACGATCTGAAACACGTGGTCACCGCCTGCGGTTCCTGCCGGGACGGCATCGAGCGCATGGAACTGGGATCGCTGGTTTCCGACATCGAACCCCGGGATGTGCTGCAGCTCGCCCTGCCCCTGCTGGAAGCCCGCCCCGAAGCCCTGGAA
>CASQEL010000073.1 GCA_949427775.1 uncultured Desulfovibrionaceae bacterium | reverse complement strand
CTGCATATCCGTAATCTTCAGATTATAGCCCAGATGGGAATACACGTATTTGTGGTCATAGCCCGGCGGCAGCAGCGGGAAGTCCCACGCATAGCGCCGCTTGCAGGAATCGTCGCGCCCCGGCGCGCACCAGCAGTCGCGGCCCCAGTCCCGCAGGGACAGGGCGATACGGTACAATTGCGGGTCGTCGCAAACCACCGCGCCCCCCTCGCCCATCGTGATATGGTGCGCGGGATAAAAGGAAAATGTGGCGAGGTGGCCGAAGCCGCCGCACATGCGGGGCGCGCCGCCCGGCGGCGTATAGCGGGAGCCCAGGGCGTCGCAGGCGTCTTCGATGAGCCAGAGATCATGGGCGCGGGCAATGGCCTGCACGGCGTCGATGTCAAAGGGATTGCCCAGGGTATGGGCCATGAAGACGGCGCGCGTGCGCGGCCCCACGGCCTCCCGGATGCGTTCGGGCAGGGCATTGTAGGTAGGCGGCGTCACGTCCACAAAGACGGGCACAAGGCCGTTCTGCACAATGGGGGCCACGGTGGTGGGAAAGCCCGCCGCCACGGTAATGACCTCATCCCCCGGTTGCAGGCGACGTTTCCCCAGCCTGGGCGAGCAGAGAGCCGTCATGGCGATCAGGTTGGCCGAGGAACCGGAATTGACGGTGAGGGCATGCCTGCGCCCCAGCACGCGCGCGAAAGCGATCTCGAAAGCCTCGTTGAAGCGCCCGCTGGTCAGCCAGAAGTCAAGGGCCGCGTCCGTAAGGCTTTCCATTTCTTCCGGCCCCCAGCACTTGCCCGAAACCGGCACGGGCGAGACGCCCGGCACAAAGGGGCGCGGCCGGTGTACGGCCTCAAATGCGCCGCGCGCCGCGTTTTTCCCCAGGATGCGGCATATCTTGTCCATGGCCTGCGCGGGCAGAACGCCGCCCCCCGCTCCGGCCGCGCGCTCGGCCTCGGCGCTGTCCAGGCGGCAGCAGGCGTACGGATCGATGCGCATGCGCCCCGGACCGGGCAGGCCGTCCTGCGGGGTCAGACATTCCGCGACCGGGGTATGGGCATCCGCCTCTTCCAGCAACAGCGCGGGGTATCTGCCTGCGGCGTCCGGCGCGCCCATAATGACGCCCAGAGAGGGCGCGCGGTCGGCCAGTACAAGTATGCTGCCCGGATGGAGCATATCAGTCCTCCTCCACTGTAACGGCATCCATGTATGCCTGAATCTGCCCCAGGGTTACGGCGCGCATGCGCTCCGGCGCGGGATCTTCCGACCATGCCTTGTACCAGGCAACGGATTCGCGCAGGGCCCGGGCCACGCGGTAACGCGGCAGCCAGCCCAGATCGATGCGGGCCTTGGTGCAGTCAAGGCAGAGCATGCGCGCCTCGTGGGGCTGCGCGCCGTCGTCTGTCACATAACGCCCATTGCCCCAAAGCGCGCAAATATACTCGACAACTTTTTGCACCGGCCAGATGTCGCCCATGTCCATGGGCGCGAAGTTCCAGCCGCAGCCGTAGCGGGGGCCTTCCCGGTGGAGCCTGACCCCCAGCATGAGGTAGCCCGAAAGGCATTCCAGCACATGCTGCCAGGGACGCACCGCCGAGGGGTAGCGGACATGAATGGCCTCGCCCCGATGCAGGGCGCGGAAGCAGTCGGGAATCAGCCTGTCCAGCCCCCAGTCGCCCCCGCCGATGGCATTGCCCGCGCGGGCGGAAGCCACGGCGGTCTGATGGCTTTTGCCGTATTCCCCGGGCGGGAAAAAGGATTTGATGTACGAGGCCGTCACAAGCTCGGCGCAGCCCTTGCTGGCGCTGTAGGGGTCATGCCCGCCCATGGGGTCGTTTTCACGATAGCCCCAGACCCACTCGTTATTGCGATAGCATTTGTCGCTGGTGACGATGATGACGGCGCGCGCGGCAGGGCAATGGCGGCAGGCCTCAAGCACCCTGGCCGTGCCCAGAATATTGGTGTTGAGGGTTGCCAGCGGATCCTTGTACGAAGGGCGCACCAGAGAGAGGGCCGCCATATGGATGACCACCTCGGGCGCGAATTCCCGCAGCGTCTTTTCCAGCGCGGGATAGTCGTTGATGTCCGTATGCCGGCTGTCGATCAGCTCGTGCAGGCGCAGGCTCCCGAACATGGACGGCGTGCCCGGCGGATCCAGGGCAACCCCCATGACTTCCGCTCCCAGCATGTGCAGCCACATGGAGAGCCAGCTTCCCTTGAAGCCCGTATGCCCGGTGACGAGTACGCGCCTGCCGTGATAAAACTCTTTCAGCATGGCCTGAAGATGCATAAAAATCTCCCTGTCCGGCTTGTGCCGCGCGGGCGCATTACAGGCCCCGCTCCAGAATGAAGCGGCGCAGGCTGTCGGAAGTGTTGTACGGGCCGCTCACATGCTCCACGCCAAGCGCCTCGTCGGCCCGGATATCCTTGACCAGCGTCTCGCCGTTGATGACCTCGCGGCAGGAGAGCTGCCCCTTGCGCAGGGGAATGGCGAGATAAAAGTCTTGCGGAAAGGTCTCATTGGAAAAGACGTAGCCCGCGGGCAGGTCGCGTTTGGCGTATATGCCGCGCACCAGCGCATCCAGATAGCGGATTTCCTCCCGGGAATTGACGCGCTTGCTGTCCCCGCTGCCGCCGCACATGACGCGCGCCGCATGCCAGGCCCTGAACCAGCGATCGATCTGTTCCGGCAGCGAGCAGTAGGGCGAAACCGCGACGCCATCCATGTCGATATCAATATGGCGTTCCCAGGTTCGCGCGCCCTTGGCGTAGGAAATGTGCATGGAGGCTTCCCAATCCAGGTATTCGTGGCTGGAAAGGCCGATGACATGGCCGGGGTAGCGGGCCATGAGATACTCAATCTGGTTGAGTTCCAGTTGATGGGGTTCGCTGGGATACAGGGAGACGCAGTGGTTGATGGCCAGCGGGATATTGCGCTTTTCAAAGTACAGCACCAGGTCGTCAAGGTCTTTCTCGCCCGCGCCCCCGGTGGAAACAATGACCGGCAGACGGGTGGAGGCGATTTTTTCGATCAGCGGCCAGTCATTGATGTCGGAACTGGCGATCTTGATGATGGGCATGTCAAGGGCCACGCAAAGATCCACGGACTGTTCGTCAAAGGGCGTCGCCATGGGGATGCAGGACACCATGCGTATGGCCTTGACCAGCGCCGCATACTCTTCGCGGCTCATGCGGGTGGCTTCTGTCTTGGCGATGTAGCGGTTGGCCTTGTCTCCCCTGCATTCCGGATGAATAAAGCCGTCCACATCCCGGAACTGGAGCTTGATGGCCGCCCTGACGCCGTTGTGGCGTACCACGGAGCCGTGATCCTGAATGATTTTCAGCCCCCGCTCGACCTTGCCCCAATGGTTGTTGGCCAGCTCAAGCACAAAAAGATTTTTGAACAGTTCATTGCCTTGCATCATGTTCATCAGAAGCCCGCCTGAAAATGGTAGTATACCGTATCAAAAAGATTGGCGCAGTGTTTTCTGAACAGGCCATGGCCGCCGCGCAACGCTTTTATGCACAGTGGTATGGCGAAAAAGTCATCCGGTCTGTGATAGACTGAAATGGCCAGTATGCTCTCTCTCTCTCTCTCTCTCTCTCTTGGCCAATACCGCGCTTGCGCCGCGCAGGGCGTCCTTTTCGGAGCCCTCAATGTCCATTTTCAAAAAATCGCAATGCCTGCCCGCCAGCACGGAATCCAGCGTCATGCAAGGGATGTCGCCGGCGACGCCGGTCGCCACAAACGACGCCTCGGTTCCCTCCGAGTTCATGGCGACGAACCCCTCTTTTTCGCCCACGGCAGCCTGGTAACAGGAGATGCGTGCGCGCACATCAACGGGCAGGCCCGCCACAAAGGCCTGAAGGCGGGCGAAATTCTCCCTGTCCGGCTCAAAGGCATGATATTCGCCAATGCGCTCCGCGCCGAGACAGGCCAGCGCATCGCGCAGGGTGTCGCCGTCATAAGCGCCGCAATCCACCATGCGGCACCGTTCAGGCAGGCGTTGCAGCACTTCGGGGATGAAATACTGCGGCCCTGTTTCCCACGCCGAAAGTCTGTCAAAGGGCGCGGTAAGCGAGGCTTCCAGCAATTCCAGAAAGACGGCGCGCGAGCGTGCATCAGCCAGGGCGGCAAAAACCCGGCGTATTTCCTCGCGGAAGGGCAAAATGTCTTTGGCGCTACCCAAAAAGTAGCGCGGCAGGAGCGCGTCCGCGTATTTCCAGGCCGCCAGAGCCCAGGGTACGCAGCGCGCAGCCCCAAGCCTGCCCAGTTCTCCGACAATGGCGGCATAGGCGCAGTCGGGCTCGCGGTTGAATACCGTGATGACAAAAACGCCGTCCCTGCCATGTCGCCGCGCGGCCTCGGCAGGGCTGAGCACAGGGAGGCCGCCCACCTGCCCGCCCCACAAATCCGGTCTCCGGTCTGCAAAGAACAGCCTGTCACCGTAGTCCTCGCGCATGCGCAGCGCCAGCTCCCGCCCCGTATGCCCGGCCCCGTACAGAATGACAGGGGCATGTTCGCCGCGGATGCGGTCAAAAAGACAGGGCTGGGACAGAGCCGCGGCTTCCAGACCGGACAGGATTGTTTCAAGACTCTTGTCTGTGGCGTTCTTCATGTATCCCCCCACCCCTTCGGAAGCGCACGGGCCTGCTGACCAGCCGCCGCCAGGCCATCCGCGCCGCGGCGAAAACAATGCTCAGGCAGACAGTGGGCAGCGCCTGCGGTGTGTGCTTCCAGGTCAGCAAGATTCGGCTTCTGGCAAGCAGCAGCAAGGCTCCGGCGCTGACCTGACGCCAGGAGTGGCCGGTAGAGCCGCCCTCTCTGTGCCAGACAATCGCATCCGCCGCGTAGGCCAGGTCAAATCTGCCCCGGGCGCTGTAGGCCCAGTCCTGCTCTTCGCAGTAGAGAAAATAGCGCTCGTCCATAAGGCCCACGGTTTGCACAAAATTCCTGCTCGCCATGACGCTGGCCCCGTAAATGAAATGGAGACGCGCTTCCACGGCTTCCGCGCTTTCGCTCAGGGCGCGGCGTGTGCTGAAACCGTAGCCGTCCAGCGTCGCAAGGGCCGTCCACCGGCAAACGCTGCCCCCGGCGCGGCATTGCACCCTGTCTGTATCCATATAATAGATGCGCGAGCCGCACAGACCGGGCCTGGGTTTGGCGAAAAGGCGGCGCAGCATGGCCTCCAGCGCGTCGGCGTGCACCACAACGTCATTGTTCAGCAGCCAGACGGCGTCAGCGCCCCAATTCATGAGCAGACGCAACGCCATATTGTTGCCCGCCGCGTACCCCCTGTTTTGCCGGGCGCGCAGCAGCACAAGACTGCCCGGAGACGGCGCGGGGGCTGCCTCGTCTATTTCGGACAGGAATTGTCCCGTGGCGTTTTTGGCCCATTGCTGCAAATGCTCCGGCGAACCGTCGGTAGAGGCGTTGTCCACAATAATAATCCAGGAAGGGAGCGTGTTGCCGCGCAGCAGTGATTCCACGCAGGCAATGGTATCTCGACTGCCGTTGTAGTTGAGGATGACCACGCCGCAACGCCGGGGCGGCGCGCATTCCTCCCGGCAGGTTTCCGCGTCCGTCCGTGACATCAGCGACATGGGGCAGCCATCCGGTTCCGCAGAGCCTCTGTCCGCAAGATAGTGTGCGCAGCTTCTTCGGGGGTCTGGCCACGCACGTGCACTTCAGCCCGCGCGGGAGCCTCAAACGGACTGGAAAGCCCGGTAAAGTCCTGCAACTCCCCCCGCCGCGCCCCGGCATACAAGCCTTTGGGATCGCGGCGCGCGCATTCGTCCAGCGGCGTATCCACAAAAACCAGTACAAACCGCTTTTCCGGAAAAAGGTTCCGGGCCGCTTGCCTGTCCGCCTCAAAGGGCGAAATGCAGGCGACAATGGGAATCTGCCCGGTCGCGGAGAGTATTTTGGCCACCTCGCGGGTGCGGCGCAGATTTTCCCTGCGATGGGCCTGTGAAAAGCCGAGATCCGCGCACAGCCCCGCCCGCAGATTGTCGCCATCCAGCACAAAAGCGGCATGGCCACGCTGAGCCAGATGCTGACGCAGCAAACAGGCGATGGTGGTCTTGCCCGCGCCGGAGAAGCCGCAAAACCATATACAGGGAGCCTGCATACCCATATCTGTGGAAGATAGCGAATTTTTTAATGAATCCATCAATACTCGCGTTGACAGACGCACTGTCGGTGAACATTTTTGAGCCACTGGTCGCACTGACAGACGCACTGTCGATTTTTTATGCGCGAAAAGTAGACACAAATGAAATATCATACTGTATTTACAAGTATTTTTTAAAAAACGGCAATAGGGACATTTTTTGAATGAATATTGTTCTTGCCAACAGGAGCCTTTGAGAGTTATGAGTCCAGAAAGATTCATTGACAGTGCGTCTGTCGATGAATCCTCCATGTACGCTCAAAGGACGATCAGACCAGGCCGCGTCCGGAGAGTGTCGCTCACGGAAATTCCATATTCTACAGGTGTCTTTTTTGTTTTGGCGTATGCGGCGCGGGCGTTTGCTCCGGCAGCCGCTCTACGACGGAGCGTTTCCAACGCCCGTTCCAGGCGTTCGCTCCCCTCTTTCCGGCGCCGGTTTCCCCGCATTTACAACAGCCCCGGAAAGGCGTATGTACCTGCATATGCACGAATCTTCTCCCCTGCGCCTTCATGTCAACCACGCGACACGGCTCCTCGCCGACGCGGGCGTGGACGCCCCCCGACTTTCCGCCCGGATTCTGGCCGGGCATGCCCTGGGCATATCGAAACTGGAGTTGATCTGCCGCGCCGAGGAACCGTTGTCCCCTTCTCAACGGAAAAGCTACGAGGCACTCGTGGCGCGCCGCGTCGCCGGAGAACCCGTGGCCTATATCACCGGCACGCGCGAATTTTTCGGCCGCGATTTCGCCGTCACGCCGGCCACGCTGATTCCCCGACCGGAAACGGAACACCTCGTTGAAGCGGCGCTGGAACACCTGCCGGAACACGGCGTCCGTTTCGCCGACGGCGGCACGGGAACGGGATGCATCGCCGTAACCTTGAGCGCCGAACGCCCCGCCTGGCGCGGCGTCATGCTGGACATCTCGGCCGAAGCGCTGGCCGTGGCCGTGGCCAACGCCCGGCGTCACGGCGCAAGCGCTCGTCTGTCCCCCGTTCAGGCCGATTTCGCCGCCCTGCCGCTGCGTGCCGGATCGCTGGATTTGCTGATAAGCAATCCGCCCTATGTGACCGGTCCCGAATACGCCGGGCTATCGCCCGAAGTACGGGATTACGAGCCTCGCGCCGCCCTGACGCCCGATGCCACCGGACTGCGCCATCTGCGGCTGCTGATCAGGGCCGCCGGTCGCCTGCTGCGCCCCGGCGGGCTGCTGCTGCTGGAGCACGGCTGCGATCAGGGCGACGCCGTGTTGCAGATGCTTCGCGAAGGACGTTTTGGGGAAAACGCGCGGACAGGCCGCGATCTGGCCGGGAGAGAACGTTTTTGCCTTGCATATAATAGTTTGAAATAAAAAAAGAAAAAAAAGTTGCTTTTTTTGCTTGCCAAATATGGGCGGATCTGTGTAAAGACTCTCCTGCTGCTGGCGTAGCTCAACTGGCAGAGCAGCTGATTTGTAATCAGCAGGTTGCGGGTTCGAGTCCCATCGCCAGCTCCAGACATGCAGCGAGAAGCGACTCGTTTTTCGCACGATGTGGTGGGGTTCCCGAGTGGCCAAAGGGAACAGACTGTAAATCTGTCGTCGTAAGACTTCGGTGGTTCAAATCCACCCCCCACCACCATCACCCACTCCCGCCGCCGGGCGGCTAGTGGTTATTTTTGACAAACTGCCTTGGCTGTAGGAGACAGGCTGACTGTCGGGGTACTACGGCATTGTGCGGGAATAGCTCAACGGCTAGAGCATCAGCCTTCCAAGCTGAGGGTTGCGGGTTCGAATCCCGTTTCCCGCTCCATTCCTGCCCCGGACCCCCTTCCCCCATCTCTCAGCCTCCTGCCGATGCACGGCCTCCCTGGTGACCAGGGATTGAATGCGGGCATTGCAGGTATTGAAAAGCATACTATCAAAACCGCAAACCAAACACTCCCAGGGAGAATCAAGATGGGCAAGGAAAAATTTGAGCGCAAAAAGCCTCACGTAAACATCGGCACCATCGGCCACGTCGACCACGGCAAGACCACCCTGACCGCCG
>CASQEL010000072.1 GCA_949427775.1 uncultured Desulfovibrionaceae bacterium | reverse complement strand
CAGGGGGGCAATCGCAAGCGTGCTTCCGCCGGGAATCCCTCACTTCAGGCGGGGGAGGATGTCAATCCGGTTTCCAGTCCTTCACGCGGATATCCACGGTGGCAGCGCCGTTATATGTGTCGATGCGCGGCGTGTAGGCCAGGCGGATGCGCTGTCCCTTGACGGACTCCGGAAGCAGTTCGGCCTGCCGCCAGGCTTTGGCGTGCAACGTGATGCCGGAGGTTTGATCCGTGACTTCCAGAATGACGTGTTCACGGGCATGTCCGAACGTGCGCCGGTTCCGCACGGTCAGGGGCGGCGAAGCGAACACCGGTTCCGCATTGCCGGCGCCGAACGGTTGGAGCAGTTCCAGCTCCTTCAGGAATGTAAAGTCGCTGGCTGCGGCGAAATCCAGCTCTCCGTCCAGGGTCAGACCGGGCGTGAGGGGGGCGCTGCCTATGGCGTCCCGCACGACGGCATCAAAGCGGTCCCGCAGTTCTTTCAGTTTGTGGGCTTCCAGCCGCACGCCGGCCGCCAGCCTGTGCCCGCCGAAACCGAGAAACACGTCGCTGATGGCGCTGAGCCCCGCGTGCAAATCAAATTCCTGCACAGATCGTCCCGATCCCTTGATGGAGCCGTTGTCGTCGCACAGAATGAGCGTGGGACGGTAAAATTCGTCCACAATGCGGGAGGCCACGATGCCGATGACGCCGGGATGCCAGTCATTGCCGTGGAGAACCAGCCCGGCGCGGTGTTCCTGGGCGGCGGCCAGCACTCTGGCTTCTTTATGAATACGCTCTTCTTCGGAACGGCGCCGCGTATTCATGAGATCCAGCTCCTGGGCCAGGGGAGCGGCCTCCTCATGGGTAGCGGCGCGCAGCAGCCGCAGAGCCAACCCGGCTTCTCCCAGGCGTCCCGCGGCATTGACGCGGGGAGCCAGGCTGAAAACAACCTGTCCTCCGCCCAGGGATGCCGCCGCATTGAATCCGCTGACGACCTTGAGGGCGGCAATGCCGGGGCGGGACGCCTGAGCGATCTTAAGCAGGCCGTTTTTCACCAGAATCCGATTCTGGCCCGATAAACGGACGACATCGGCCAGCGTGCCCAGCGCCACCAGATCCAGAACGTCACGCATATCGCAGCGGCGTCCCGTATACGGCGCAAGACCGCTGTTGACGGCGGCCATAAGGAAAAAGGCCACGCCGACACCGGCCAACTGGGGACAGGGGCAATCCCCCAGACGGGGATTGCATATGGCGTGCGCCGAGGGCAGCGTGGGCGGAGGGAGATGGTGATCGGAAATCACCACGGTCATGCCCAGCTCGCGGGCGCGGGCCACGGCCTCGGCGTCACTGATGCCGCAGTCCACCGTGAGCAGCGCGGCGACCCCCTCGGCCGCCAGCCGCTCCAGCGCGGGAATGTTCAGTCCGTACCCCTCGCTGCGGCGATCAGGCAGATAGGGTCTGGCCTCAATGCCATGCTGTTGCAGCACATCCAGCACCAGCGCTGTGGAGGTGATGCCGTCCACATCGTAGTCGCCCCAGACCGCCAGAGATTTTCCGGCCCGCAAGGCGTCGCGCAACACCTCCGCCGCCTCCGGAAGACCGGGCCAGCGATCGGGGGGGGCCAGCAGCCGCAGGTTGGGGGAGAGAAAGGCGTCCATCTCCGTTTTTGAGTCAAGGCCGCGTTTCCACAGCAGATCCAGCAACAGCGGCGAGATGCCGAGTTCTTCCGCCCATGTCGCCTCCGGACGCGCCGCCACGGACGCCGCCTCAGGTAACGTACGAAAATTCCAGCGCTTCACAATTATCCGTTCCGCCTGTCCATCTGTGGCGGTTGCTGTTTGGTATTGTACAACACAAAATATTTCACATTTTGCGTCAAGATCATTCGCCGAAAAACGCGTTTTTCGGTTCATTCACGGCGGTTGCACCACCGCGCCATGCTCTCGCGTGGCGGCCGGTACACCGAAACTTTATATGTTTCGGTGTACCGAGGCAGATGCGCTTTGAGTTTTTACAAAGTCAAAGCTGAAAGACACGCTCGATCCGGCATGTAACAGCGCACATAGAGTGCGCTGTAGCCTATCGCGGCGGCCGCCTGCTCCCGCAGTCGGCAGAGCATTTTCAACGTGAAAATGCGCTATCGGGGAGCGTAGGCTTTGAGCAGGGCCGCGACAGCGTCCTGGTGCTCCGCCGGAACAAGGGATTTCTGCTGCAGCCAGGACAGAAATTTGAGCGTTGGCTCGTGCTCGGGATTCAGCTCAAGGCTCTTGAGCAGGTGTTGCGTGCACCGATCGAAATCTTTGATTTCCAGCAGGGCGCGCGCCATGTTCATGTGCAGGTTTTCGTCGTTTTCGGTCAGTTCCAGCGCGCGTCCGTAATACTCCACAGCCTGCTTGAACATTTTGTTTTTCCGCAGGTTGATGCCGAAATCATTGAACAGGTGCTTGTGTTCCTGTTCAAAGGCGGCATCGAGCTGCACCAGGCGTTGGAAGATGTCTTCGGCCTTGTCGGATTCGCCGCGCTGCAAGTAGGCCAGGCCGATGCCGAAGTTGGCGCGTACATTGTCCTCGTCGACCTTGAGCGCTGTCTGGTATTCGTACTCGGCGGCGAAGGTTTCCCCTTTTTCCCGATGCTCGTCGCCGCTTTTGACAGTACGCTGCAACTCCTGCATCTTGGGATAAACGGAGTTCAGGTAAAATTCCGGTTCCGGCGCGAATTTGTTGATCAGATCGTCCATGCTGATCTTGCGCTTGGCCCCGGTAGGCACATAATTGGCGTTGATGGGCTGGCTCTCTATGCTGCCGTCGGGCTGCTGCTCTATGAACCAGAACGTTTTCTGCACGGTTTTGCGCGTGGTCGTGCCTGTGCCCACCTTGCGTATTTCCTGCGTGGAGAACACGCCGCGGATATTTTCCACCTTGGTCTGTTCAGAATTTTTTTCCGAAGAAGACGCTGTTTCGGAAGATGTGACGTTGCTCATGACGGATTCCTTATGGCTGAATGCTCCATGTCTTCCACAATGGCGCGGGCGGCGGCGGCGGGGTCAGGGGCTCGGAGTATGGGGCGGCCCACCACCAGGTAATCCGCTCCGGCCTGCACGGCCTGCGCGGGAGTCATGACCCGGCGCTGATCGTCATCTCCCGCCGCTGCCGGGCGTATGCCCGGCGTCAGACAACGAAACGTCGCGCCGCAGCGGGCCTTGACGGCGGCCGCTTCATGTCCGGAACATACGACGCCGTCCAGGCCCCAGGCGCGTCCCTTGACCGCCAGATCGGCGGCCAGCTCCCGCAGATCCCCGGCGTATCCGGGGAGCTCGCCCGGCGCGAAGCTGGTCAGGACCGTCACCCCGAAAATCAACGGCGGGGAGTCGCACTGCCCGGCGGCTTCCAGGGCGGCCCGGCACATGCGCTCGCCGCCCAGCGTATGGATGGTCAACATGTCCGCGCTCGCGCCCGCCGTCCGCACGGCATGGCTGACGGTATTGGGAATGTCGAACATCTTGAGATCCAGAAATACCTTGAAGCCTCTTTCTTTCAAGGGACGGAGGAGGGCCGGTCCCGCGTGGGAATGGAGTTCCAGGCCCACCTTTACCCAGGGGACGATGCCCGCCAGGCTGTCGGCCAGCCGCAATGCCTCCCCGGCGTCCGACAGATCGAGCGCAACGACGAGTTCGGCCATCAGCGCCTCCGATTTTCCATCACGCCGCGCACCAGCAACGGCCTGAGACAGGGGGACAGGGTCGACGCCAGATAGGTGGCCCGCAATTCGTCATAGGCGGTGTCCAGATCGTCGTTGACGATCCATGCGTCGAACCAGTGGGCCTCGCGCATTTCCTGCGTCGCATTGGCCAGGCGGCGGGCGATGGTGGCTTCGTCGTCGGAGCCTCGCCCGCGCAGACGCTCTTCCAGAACCGCCATGGACGGAGGCAGGATGAACACATATTTGCCCGCGGGCAGAGTCAGCCGCAGTTGCGCGGCCCCCTGGACGTCGATCTCGAACAGCACGTCCTTGCCCTGCTCCAGCATTTCCAGCGTGGGAGGCAGCGGCGTGCCGTAAAAGTTGCCGTACACTTCCGCCCACTCCGCGAAATATCCCTGTGCCCGTCGGCGTTCAAATTCCTCGTGAGACAGAAAGTGGTAGTCCACGCCGTCCGTTTCGCCGGGGCGCGGCGGGCGCGTGGTGCAGGAGATGGAGTAGCCGAAGTGGGGAAATTCCTGAAGCAGGCGTTTGACCAGCGTGGTTTTGCCGGCGCCCGAAGGAGCGCAGATGACCAGAACGACGCCGTTGCGTTTCATGCCCTAAACCTCTTCATCTTGGGTGAAGCGTTGACTGATGGTTTCCGGCTGAATGGCGGAAAGGATGACATGATTGGAATCCATGACCAGAATGGATCGGGTCTTGCGGCCCTGCGTGGCGTCGATCAGCCTTCCCTCGGCCCGCGCGTCCTCACGCAGACGCTTCATGGGAGAGGAGGCGGGGCCTGCGATGGATATCACACGTCCGGCCACCACATAGTTGCCGAAGCCCACATTGATAAGACGTTGCGGCTGCATGGACCGGGTCTACTCCAGATTCTGCACCTGTTCGCGGCACTTTTCGAGTTCGTTTTTGAAATCCACGACCAGACGGGAGAGCTGCACGTCCGGCATCTTGTTGCCGCAGGTATTGATTTCGCGGAAGCATTCCTGCAGCGTGAAATCCAGTCTGCGCCCCGCGTCCCCGCCCGCGCCCAGCAATTCGCGCAGACGTTCCAGGTGCGTGCGCAGCCGGGTCAATTCTTCCGTGACATCCAGTTTGTCGGCCAGGAGCACCACTTCCTGCAGAAAGCGGTTTTCGTCGAGTTCACCTTCGTTCCGGATCAATATTTCGTTCAGGCGTTCCCGCACGGCGGCGGCGCGCTCTTCCTTGATGGAAGGGGCGCGCTCCTCGATGATGCCCGTCCATTCCTCCATACGCAGAATGCGGGAATGCATGTCCGTGGCCAGGGCGCGGCCCTCGCGGGTGCGGGCTTCGTTCCAGTCCTCCAGGGCCAGGGCGAGACCTTCTTCCAGACGGGCGGACAGTTCCTCGTCGATTTCCTCTCCGGCGTCGCCCCACAGCGCGGGCAGGGCCAGCAGGGCATTGTAATCCGGCGTGAATTGCTCTCCCCGCGTGGCGGCGAGGGTTTGCAGGGACTGGAGCATGGCCGCGGCCTGCGCGGCGTCGAAATTCGGCGAGGGCGCGGCTCCGGCGGCGTACTGCAAGACCAGGCTTACGTCCACGCGCCCCCTGCGGGCAAAGCGGCGCACGACTTTTTCCAGACGGGGTTCCATACTGCGGACGAATACAGGCAGACGCCATTTGAGATCCAGATGGCGGCTGTTGACACTTTTGATCTCCCACTGTTGGATGAACTGTGCGTCTTCCACAAGGCAACGGCCGAAACCGGTCATACTGCGGAGCATGAAAAAAACCCCTTTGTCGCAAGTCCTGCATAGCGTGCGAGTTTCTGCCCTGCAATGGCAGGGAATGCATGCAAGACTATGGCAACATCGGGGTAAAGGCAAGAGCCGGGCCGCCGAAGAGGCGGCATGCGATGCAAGGTCTTCCTGCGGGCCGACAGGGCCCGTGCGCTATTGGGCTCAGGAAAAACCGCCGCTGCCGCAACCGCCCGTGCCGCAGGACGCCGCTCCCCGGGCCATTTTGGAAGCCATCGGATGTACCGGACCGGGCTTGAAGGGGAAGGCTCCCGTCTTGAGCGGACTGGGGGCGGACAACAGGCGTTCCGTGGCCGGGTTGCCGCAGGCGGGGCAGGCGGGGCAGGCGTCTCCGGCCGCGGCGATTTCCTCAAAGCGCGCGCCGCAGGCCGTGCAGGCAAACTCGTACAAGGGCATGAGGTTCCTCCTTGCGGGATAACGATTCCCGCGCGTTCTGTGCTGACAGATCTCCGTTGAAGGCCGCGCTTCCGTTGCGCGACCGCCGCTTCCCGGCGGTGATGCCGTGTTGCATGCGGCACATGTCCGACAAAAATACGACCGCTCTGAAACGGTCGGGAAAATGCCTTGAACAGCGGCTCTTCCGGCAATATAAGTATCCTGAGCGGGAAGGCAATCCTTTTGTGCCGCTCCTCCGGTCGTCACAGCGTTGCCTCGCGGTCACAGATGCTGCGCCCCCTGGCCGGATCGTCGACAAGATCCACACCTTTTTCCAAGGAGATTCGAATGTCGAAAAAAATTCTGCTTCTTGCCGGTGACTTCGTGGAAGACTACGAAATCATGGTCCCTTTTCAGATGTTGCTCATGGTCGGATATGAGGTGCATGCCGTTTGCCCCGGCAAAAAGCCCGGCGACACGGTGAAAACCGCCGTGCACGATTTTGAGGGAGATCAGACGTACACGGAAAAACGCGGTCACAACTTCGGCATCAACCATGACTTTGATGCGGTGAACACGGCGGACTACGCGGGGCTGGTGGTGCCCGGCGGGCGCGCTCCCGAATATCTCCGCCTGAACGAGCGGGTGCTGGACATCGTGCGCGAGTTCGACGCGGCCGGAAAACCCATCGCCGCCATCTGTCACGGTCCCCAGATTCTGGTGTCGGCCGGTGTGCTCAAAGGGCGTTCCTGCACGTCCTACTGCGCGGTGAAACCCGATGTGGTGGACGCCGGGGCGCACTGGGTGGACGGCAATGCCGGCGCCGACAACGCCGTGGTGGACGGCAATCTGGTGACCGCTCCCGCCTGGCCGGCGCATCCGGCCTGGATGGCCGCTTTTGTGAAACTGCTCGGCGCGAAAATCACGCTGTAGAAAACATCGGGTGCGGGCGCATCTTCCCCGCACCCCTTGCCGGAGCAAACAAGGCACGCTCGCTCCGGCAGGGGACAGCGCACAACAAGTACATGGCGCTTATGCTTCCCCGTCCGATGTCGGGATCACCACCAGCGCATTGCCCTCCACACCCACAGCACGCACGGACAACAAGTCATGTCCCTTGCGCGCGGGCAGGGAACGGAAACGGCAGGTCACATACCATTCGTTGACGCCTTTGCCGCTGTCGGCGCCGTCCGGGGCTACAAGCATATCCGGCTGTTGCAGCAGCTCTTGCAAAAAATGCCGCCGCTTGCGGGCCACGGCTGTACGCACGGCGGCGGCACGCCGGAGTTTTTCCTGATGAGGCACCTGTTCCGGAAACGCCGCCGCCGGGGTGCCGGGACGCCGGGAGTAGGGGAACACATGGGCGTAGGTCAACGGCAGGGATTCCACGAGAGCCAGGGTTTCTTGCACATGGGCGGCGTTTTCTCCGGGGAACCCCATCAGAATGTCCGCCCCCAGGCCCATGACAGGCCACGCCTGATGGAGTGTTTCCAGTTGTTTTTTCAGGATATCCGGACGATAATGCCCGCGTCCCATGCGGCGCAGCACGGCGCAACTGCCGCTTTGCAGGGAAAGATGCACATGCGGGCAGACCATGCGGCTTGCCAGCAGACTGTCCAGGCCTCGGGAGTCCAGTTGGGACGGCTCCAGCGAGCTGATGCGCAGACGCGCGCGCCCCGTCCATTGGGGAGCCAGTTCTCTGTCCAGCAGTTCCAGCAGGGTCCAGAAGGTGATCCCCGCATCCAGGTCGCGTCCGTACTGGCGCAGATTGATGCCTGAAAGCATGATTTCCCGATGGCCCGCGTCCAGCAGCCTCCGGGCTTCTTCCAGCACGGCGCGCGGCGCGCGGCTGACGGCGGGACCGCGCGTCAGGGGCACGATGCAGTATGTGCAGCGGTGGGAACAGCCGTCCTGTACCTTGAGCACCGGCCGGGCACGTCGGAAACGGCTGATGCGTAAAGGCGGGTAGGGCCGGGGAACCGCCGTCGTGATATTTTCCGGAAGAGCCCAGGGGCCCTGCAGAAGCGCGCTTTTGGCCTCCTGGGGCACCAGGACGTCAGGCAGGTCTGCGCCTGCGAGATCGGCGGCCGCCAGGCGCGCCGAACATCCGGTAAGAATACGCCGGGCATGGGGAGCCGCCCTGCGCAACCGGTACAGGGCATGGCGCGCGTCGCGTTCGCCCTGTGCCGTGATGGCGCAGGAGTTGACCAGGGCCACGTCCGCCCGCGCGGGGTCCGCGACCTCCGTGCCGCCCAGCGCCTGCCACGCTTCGCGAATCGACTGGCTTTCATATTGGTTGACTTTGCAACCGAACGTCATGATGTGGAATGTCCAGCTCTTCATGAGTGACGGATGTACGCGGAAGGGCGGAGCTTGACAATCCCCCGGCGGCGGCTAGTGATCCATCATACTTGAAAAGTCGATAAATAGACCTTATCTTCTCC
>CASQEL010000071.1 GCA_949427775.1 uncultured Desulfovibrionaceae bacterium | reverse complement strand
ACAAAAGCGTGTGGCGTATTCGGCCAGACTGGGCAGAAGACCCGCCTGCTGACGCTCCAGCTGCAAACGCAGGCACATGACGGCGTCCACGCCGCGCACGGCGCTTTTCAGATCGCCGCAGACTTCCACCGGCCAGGAATCCAGACCCGCGGGCAGGAGCGTGCGGGGCGAGCAGAGGCGTATTTTGACGCCCAGAGACGTCAGCAGATGCACGTTGGAACGCGCCACGCGGCTGTGGGCGATATCGCCCAGAATGAGCAGAGTACGTCCGGCGAACTCTTCTCCCCAGACCTGACGCAGGGAATAGCAATCCAGCAGCGCCTGCGTGGGGTGCGCGTGCCAGCCGTCCCCGCCGTTGACCACGCCGCAGCGCAGGCGTTCAGCCAAAAATTGGGCCGCGCCGCTGCTGGAATGGCGGATGACGATGACGTCGGGATTCATGGCCTGGAGCGTCAGCGCCGTGTCCTTGAGGCTTTCCCCCTTTGCCAGGCTGGAACCGGTTTTGGCCAGGGAAAACGTATCGGCGGAAAGCCGCTTGCCCGCTACGTCGAAGGATGTTTTGGTGCGGGTGCTTGCCTCGGCGAAAAAAAGCACGATGCTCTTGCCTTTGAGCGTGGGCACCTTTTTCACGGGGCGTTGATTGATTTCCTGAAAATTGGCGGCCAGATCCAGCAGGTGAAAAATTTCCTGCCGGGAAAGCTGGGTCACGTCCAACAGGTCCTTGTGCGGCCAGCGATAGTGGTGTTCGTGTTCCATGGCGTCATCGGGGGTAAAAGGTTTTCAGTGCAAAAAAAACCCCCGTGGCACATACGGGGGACAGGTTCAGAAAAATATCGGACGATTCTCATCAAAAATCGTTTATATGTCGGGATTGGTGCGTACATGATGGCATTCCGATAGTTGCAGTCATGTTTCTGATACTATAGCCGTGGGCGGCCATGCTGTAAAGCACATATCCCGGGCGGACGGGCAATCGCACTTGTGTCCCGGTTCGTGCTTTCTCTTGTTTTTGTGCCCGGCCTGGGCTATATTTGCAAACAGCTCGGAGGTGTACTGTCACCGGTGTGGCGCCTGGTCTTCAAAACCAGTGGCGGGCAGAGATGTCCGTGGTAGGTTCGACTCCTATACACCTCCGCCATTATTGAATTTTTTGGAAGGCTCGACGCGATATCGGCTTCGGGCCTTTTTCGTTTTCCACCCCTGTTTCCAACCTTGGGCGTAAAAACAGGGAGCGTTCAATAGCACTTCCTGTATGCGGCAGCTCCCGAGATTCGGGGTCAAAAGAGCATATCTCCGGGGGCATACCGTCAGTAACCGGTAGGGCCGAAGATGTAGAACATTTTTCAAAGGGAAAAACGCTCTAATATCAGGCGCCTGTTTCAGATTTTGTTTCCGTTTCCACTTCCAGCACTTCCGCCTCGTCTCCGAATTGGCGTGCCCAGCGCAGCACTTCCTGAGGTTCGGCGACGTTGACTGTAAAAATGATGTGACCTTGCTGATCTTCTTCAATTTTTTGGCTGACATGCCAGCGGCGTTCAGATACGAAATGTTTTGCGTCACCTGAAAAACGTATTTTTACCGTGCGGGTTTCTGTGCCGATGAATGCCATAAAAGCGTTACGCTGTCTTGCCTGAAACCCATCATCCTCTTCAGGATTATATGTGGCGCATATTTCCGTAAATTGGATTTCCTTGATGCGTCCCAGACGGAAGACTTTCCATTGCGGCGGTGTTTCGTCGACGGTACGCGCATAGAGGTACAGCGTCCGCTGCCGCAGATAGATGCGGCGCGGCTCCACCTCTCGCCGGCGGATGCTCCAATCTCCGCTGCGTTCGTACAGCATGCGTATCCTTCGGCCTTCAGTAATGGCGGTTCTCAACAATGCAAAGATTTCAGGCCGCACACCGTAAACATTTTCCGTGATTTCATGATCAAAACAATGCAGTAATTGTTCTCGAAAGGGCGTTTCAAGACCTCCCGCGAGCTTTCGTCCCACTTCCATGGCTTGTGCCGCGAGATGGCCCTCGCCCGATACGCTGAGGTGTTCCAGCGCGAACATCAGGATCAATCTGTCAGAAAGGGACAGATCCGTCAGCGGCGATAATTTGTCTTCAAGGATGTGGAATCCGGTCGTCTTGCGGTACTCGAATCGAAATCCGACATCTGCCAACGCTTTCTTGTCCTTGTAAAATTGACTTCGTGAAATGTCGAAATACTGCAGAATACTCTGCAAGGATCGCCGGGGTTCGTTACGGATTTCCTGCACCATGCGCAACAGCCGGGAAATGCGGGCTTCTTCATTGCCGGAAGCGGCTTTCGAAGTTTTGGAACATTGGTTCGAGGGAAAATGCGGTGTGTCCATAAGAACTCCCAGGGAGACGTTGGGAAGAGGGCAGGAACTTGCCTTACATCCGGAGAAGGAGCAAGGCTTTTTTTCACCGCAGTCCACGGCAGTGTGGACTTCTCCGCCGCATTTCTCCCAACGGATATGCGATATGTTTGTGAAGATTTCAGTCCACCCTGCTGTGGATCGCGGGACTTTTTGTCCTGTTCCGACGTATCGATTCTGATATGGTGTTTTTGTATCGGCGTCGGGGAGAAGGTCATAGAAAAAGAAGGAGTATCAGTATGTGGCGTTTGGCATTGGCTTTTGGAATAGGGGTAGTGGTTGGCGCAGTGGGCGCCACGTACGCGGCGGGTTTTCAGGAAGGGCAACGGGAAGCCTTGCGCGCCGCAAATAGCGAGGTCGAGGAACGGGAAGATGACAATGCCGTCGAGGCGCTTCCTTCCCGGGCGTAGCCGGATATGGATGTAAAAGGGGAGCGCATATGTTCCTTTTTCTCGAACACGGCGGGCGCTTTGCGCGTTGGCGGTAAAAGCGGCGGCGCGGATCTGAAAAAAAGTGAAATTTACAATTCGTCAGGAAAAAGAGAACGCAGAGGAATGCGGCAGGCTTGGGCAAGCTGCAGCAGATTGAGCAGGCTGATATTCCTTTTGCCCCGCTCCACGTCGCTCAGGTAAGAGCTGTTGATGTGGGCTTGTTCCGCCATTTCCTCTTGGGACAGACCCCGTTCCAGGCGCAGACGGCGCAGGTATTCGCCGAATTCTTTGAGCTGTGCCAGTTGCGTTGTGGAATAAGCGTTTCGCATAGGACTATCCGAGATATTTAATCTTTAATGATAGCCCTATTGACGGGTATTTTTCCATCGTCTATGAGTAAAGAAATCGTACCGCACACGTTTTGCGCGGAGGGCCGATGTCGCTTTGGAAGCGCACCGCCTCCAAACGGAGAAGGAGCGCGCCGAAGAACGGCGGGGGGATTATGGTGAAGGATTTCGCCTGCTCGCGTTGCGGAGCCTGTTGTCGACAATTGCCATTATTTCATGGCATTTATGACGATCTTGATCGTGGCGACGGCGTGTGCAGACACTTTGATGAACAAACCGACTTGTGCGGCATATACGAATGCCGTCCGGAAATGTGCAATGTGCGGCATAGCTATGCCCTGTTCAAACAGCACCTCAGTTGGGAGAGCTATGTCGAACGCACGACTTTGGGTTGCAAATTTTTAAGAGCGCAATTGCGCAAAACACCCCTCAAATAACTACGGAGATGCCGGTATGCCGTTGCCGCTTATTCCACTTCTTGTTGGCGCCGGTGCGCTTCTGGGCGCCGGGTATGGCGTGAAAAAAGGACTGGACGCCAAGGAAGACTTTGATACGGCGGAGTCCATTACCGCTGAGGCCCGGAGCATTTACGACAAGGCCGTCAAGGCATTGAACACCACCCGGGAAAATACGCAAGATGCCCTGGAAGAACTGGGAAAAACAAAGCTGGAGGCCGTTGACGCGGGGTTGAAGCCCTTTGCCGCCGCCTTTGAAAAAATAAAGAATGTGGAACTGGATGAGAACATCGAACTCAACCCTGTGCTCTCCATCACTACCGAGTTGGCGGACATTCAAAAAATAGTTCTTGAGATTTCGGATGTGCTCAAGGGAGGCATTGCGGCGGTTTCCGGCGGAGCCCTGGCGGGCTTTGGGGCATTCGGCGCAGCGGGCATGCTGGCTACAGCCTCCACAGGCACGGCCATCAGCGCGCTCAGCGGCGTGGCCGCGACCAACGCCACCTTGGCGTGGTTCGGTGGCGGCGCGTTGGCGGCCGGGGGGCTGGGCATGGCCGGAGGCACTCTGGTGCTGGGCGGCATTGTGGCCGCTCCGGTATTGGCCGTAGGGGGATTTTTGCTGGCTTCCAAGGCGGAAGAAGCGGTTAACGACGCTTATTCCAATCTTGAAAAAGCCAAGGGCGCGGCGGAAAGCATGAAGGCAGCCCGCACCGCCGCCAAGGCCATTTTGAAGCGCACCCAGGAAATCAACAGCGTACTTGACTCCCTGCTTCCCCACTTTGAAGCAGCCAACGACGAGCTGCGCGAGCTGGTAAGCCGGGAAACCGACTACCGGGTCATTAAAAACAACGCCCGTGACAAGTATGTTGTGCAAAAATCCTGTGCATTGGCGCGCACCATCACCAACATTCTTAAAACACCCGTATTCGACGACAACGGCGCGGTCACGCAGGCCTCCAGGGATATGCTCAAAAACAGTCGTCAATTTTTGGAATCCTTGGCGGCACTGTAAGTGTGGAGGAATGCGCTATGACGACCCTCGCTCTGTTCGCCGCGCCGGAGAATATATTTGCCGGGCCGCAGCCCCAGGACGCCATGCTCCCCAAGAGTCTCATGGAGGATGTTACCACCGAGGTGGGCAACCAGCTGCTCAGAAAATTCATGGCTTCTTTCGGCAGCAATCTGGCTCTGGCTGACGGCGTGGCCTTGTATGCCGCGCAGCTCAATACCGTTCGCGACATTTATGCCGTCACCCACAATAAGGACGGCTCTCCCAACAGGAATCCCGTCAGGAATGGTTTTACCTTTGAAGCGCAGGTTACGGGCGAGCAGAACAGAAACGCCGTTATTCAGGAAACAGGCGTCACTTTCAGCCGTGTGGACGAGCTGTACCTCGCCAAACGTCGGGACGGCGAAACCTTGCCGCACAAGGATTTGGACAACATAGCCTGTTATAACAACATGTATACGGATGTCGTGGGTTATGATGAAAACGGCATTCGCGTCAAACAGCAACTCAAAGTGGTAAAAGATACGAGAATATTGCTTGAGGAACGCTATACCCTTTCCGACGACCCTCAGGCGCCGAATGAAATAGTGGTGCCGGCGGACGACTATGCGCATCACAAAAGAAACCTGGAGCGCATGGCGCAAAGCGCTGATTCGGAACAGCGCGCCAAGGCTCAGGCAGCGTTGCAAAAGTTGCGGCCCAGCACCATTACCCGCGCCCAGACGGAAACCGAAGCGGCCTATTGGCATGCAGCCGTTCAAAGCGCTACGGACGTGACTTGTCGGGCCGGGGAAAGAGCGCTCAAAGGCTTGTTGCCCGAAATGGGCATGCTGGTGGTAGGCGGAGCTGTCTGGGAATTGCGGGATGCGATGGAAAATTCTCTTTCGTTAAGCATCTGGGAGCGTTTTAAACGTTTTTTGCGTGTCGTTTGGGAAAAACTGGCCTCTAGCGCCGTCGTGCGCGCGGGCAAGGAGTTGGGGCTGGAAGCTTTGAATCTGCTGCTGGGCGCATTGCGGAGCGCCTTCAAATCAGCCGGGACTCTGCTCTCCACTATAGGCAAAGGACTCAACACGGTCTGGGAATCCGTGTACGGGTATCTTACGGGAAAAATTTCTTCCTTTTCTCAACTGGTGTCCGTCATTCTCAAAACTCTGGTCACAGCGGGCATCGGCACTGTGGCCTATGTCCTGGAACAGCAACTGACAGCTTTGGGCATACCCGCCATTCTTGGAGGTCTTTTGGCGGCGGCCCTGGCCGGCTTGGCCATTGTCTTCGCCAACAGGGCCATTGACGCTTCTGTCTTCGCGCTGGTGAATATTTTTTCCGGCGCGGAAGCCTCCAGAATCCGTCGGGAGCGCATTGAAGAATTGTGCAGAGAGGCCATTCCTCGCCTCATCGCCGAGCGGGAAGCCCTGGAGCGGACCATACAGCGCTATTACCAGGAGCGGGAGGCGCTTTTCAGCGCCGGGTTTCAGCAATTCAAAACAGCGCTGTCCTCCAGGGATAGCGTGAAGACATTTATGGCTCTGGAAACGCTCAATCAGGCTTTTGGCTGTACGCTCGGCTGGAAGACGGAGGAAGAATTCGACGACATGATGGAAAACGACACGGCCTTCGTGTTGTAGCGTTGTTTGGAACTTGCCGCGTGAGCGATATGCCGCTTTGTCGGACAGCGATGTCTTGCACAGAGGAACGGACGGCGCTGGTTTGTCATGCAGCCTCAGGTTTTTTATGAAAGCTAACCCCAGGACATCGCTCAGACTCCGGTATCGGAGGTGTGCTGCTGTCTGTCAGAAGGAGAAGATGGCCAGATGAACTTTCAGTATCTTGATGCGGCGCTGCGCAGCAACCTTGAAAAGGCAAAGAATGCCTACGAAGCGGCGTTTGTCCGGCAGGAAAAGGTGAAGGATGCCTTTTCTGTTGTCATCATCGGGCAACAGAACAATGGTAAAAGCACGTTGTGCAATGCCCTGTTCCGGGACTGGGAAAATCGAAAGTTCCCGGTTGCCGACAGGCGACTCACGTCCTCCACGCAGGAGGAACAGGATGAGGCATCCGGCATTCTTTATGTGGACACGCCCGGATTCAGTTCCGCTACGGCGACTGACGACGAAACCGCTCAGACGGAATGGATCAGGGCCAATCTGCTGATCTTCGTGCACAGCATCCGCACCGGCGAGCTGGACGCGGATGAGGTGAGGATACTGCAAAAGCTGAAATCCGTTGTGCCGGATGTGGAGCGTCGGCTTTTTGTGGCATGCAGCAAGGCCGGCGGGGAGAAGAGTGAGGATTTGCGTCTCAAGCTGGATCTCATCAGGGCGCAGATTCGGGATCACGTTGGTCTGGATGTCACGATGGAGGCCATCGACAGTATCTTTTACCAGAAAGGCATGGAAAAGGGGAACGAGCAGCTTGTGGCGTCCACGAATTTCCCCAAGATACTTGCCTGGATTGCGGCCGGCAGACATATGCCGTCCTCTCTGGAGGCCTTTGTGCAACAGGCCGGCAAAGAGTACAATCGCCTCCTTGTGCAGGCTCGGGAAAATCTGGAAGTAGGCATGAGCGGATTCAGTAGCCGCAGGGAAACGTACAAGAATGCTCTGAGTGCCCGTTGGGCAAACCAAAAACCGTCTGTGCGGGGCGCATGGGACAGATGCGCTCAATATGTGTAGTGTAAAAAAGGAGATATTGTATGCCGTTTCCTGTTGCCGCACTGATCTGGGTGGGGGGAGGCGCCGCTCTCGCGGGCGTCATTGCGAAGACTGTATACGAGGATCATTCCGACCACAGCGATTATCCCGATGCCGCGGAACGTCGCAGGTGCGAGGAGGAAGCGCGGGCAAGGGAGAAGCGAGAGAACTTGCGTCTGGCCCGCAAAAACATGCAGACGACGCTTGATCTGGTGCGTGACTCCATGGCTGATGCCGCAGGGGCGAGGGGAAAAAACGTTTTCAGGGAATGGGATTTGTCCGAAACAGCCTTCTCCTATAAGGACTTTGAGAGGGAATTTGCCGATCTGGACGAGGACGCGCGGGAGCGTGTCGCTCGTGCCTTCCACTGCTCGTTCGACGAGGAGGAAAAAAACCGTCAGCAGGAACTGAATGAAATCAACAGCCTGTTGCAGCGCATTGCTCAGGTTAAACTGACGGAGAAATAGCCATGCCGACCATGGAGGAATCGCTGCGAACCTTCAGTGATCGTCTTCTTGCGGTCAGCACGACCCTTGAGCAGCAGAAAAACGCCGTGATGCAGAAGGAACGCGAGGTTTTCGATATTCTGGAGCAGGCTGCCGCGGCCTTTGCGCCGAAGGAGTCCGAAAGCCGTTGCGCCGAAGACAGGAATGTCCTGCGGGAGACCGTCAACCGTGTGTTCCAGGATTTTACGGATGGCATCCGGCGCTGGAAGCAGGAGATGGCGGAGCGTTCGGAGGTGCGCAACAAGCTGGAGGAGGTAGGCGCGGGGCTTATTGTGGTTGTGTTCGGGCGCACCAATGCGGGCAAGAGCACGCTCGGCAATTTCCTGCGGGGCAAACAACTGCGCGAAGCCGCGTTTGACAACGCATGGAAACGTGGGGACTTTCCGCTCAGCCCCATTACCGTTATCGAGCGGGGCAGGGACGCGGAAGCGACCTCCGACGCGGAATGGTTTGCCGAGGGCGGTG
>CASQEL010000070.1 GCA_949427775.1 uncultured Desulfovibrionaceae bacterium | reverse complement strand
CCCGGCGGGGTGTGGGGCGGAGCCCCACATCTTTTGGAGCATTTCAACCGTGACCCGCTCTAGCCTTGGATCATTCAGCTCCGCGCATTCCGTTGCCGCCGCCCGCGGGGAAACGCCGCCGGGCCGGCGCAACGTCAGGGGGTACGCAATTTTCGCTGTTCGTCGCTCCAGGCTTCCACTTCTTCCCTCTCGTCGGGAGCGAGATAGTCAAGCCAGGCGTCGCGCAGGGGCCAGTAGCAGGCAATGCGCAGCTCATCCCACAATCGTTTGCCGACATCCCAGGGCTTGGGACCGTGAAAATGGACGATGCGTCCCTCGGTCAGGGCGTCGGAATGATACGGAGGCCGGTTCCAGCACGGGTCCAGGCGCACGATATGCTTGCCGAAAAAGTAGTTGAGCAGCGACTGGTCCAGATTGCCGATGCGCTCCACATTCTGGCGGCAGAACGCCAAAAAGCTGTAAATAAGATCCCGCCGCCGCAGCCTTCCCAGGTTGAACACCACCACCCCGCTGCTGAACGTCCAGATGGGAAACGGCATGGGGATCACATAGACGTTGCCCCGCCACTCGTAGTCAAGTTTGTCGTAGTCGTGGAAAAACGGCGCGGTGTTCTCCCGCGCCATATCCATATACGCCGGGCGCCGGGCGAACAGCTCCGTCGGGGATTGCCGAAAGAGCACGTCCACATCGCAGTACAGAACGTATTCCTCCTCCGCCAGTTCGGGCACCAGAGCCAGTTCCAGCTTGAGAAAACATCCGATGCAATAGTGGAACCTGGGCGGAATGCTCTTCCGATCCAGTTGGGGGCGATAGCGCGCCACAGGGATGCGCTCCCGATCCAGCGTTTCCAGAATACGGGCGTCGTCTCCGGCGTACACGCACAGGCAGGGGGCGTCACTCCCGCAGACGCGGCGCAACGAACGGACCGCCACCTGAAGCAGGCGCAGATAACGCGGATTGTCGTCGATGCAAAAAACTGTTTTCATACGCTACCGATGTTGCAGTTTCCGCAGCAGCGCCTGCGCGCGTTCCTCCACCAGCTCCGCGTCGAAGTCGTCCAGCGCGCGCAGCACACTGCGAAAATCCTCTTCCAGGTTCGACTCTTCCATCAGGGGAAGACAGTCGTTCAGCTCGTCCCGCACCTGCCCCCAGTCCACCTCCATACGCCGGGGGGCATTGTCCAGCAACCGGACGATGCGTTTGAGTTCCGTCTCGCTCAGCAGCACGCGCTGATCGCTGACCGGAGCGGCCCTCCTGCAGGGCGGCGCCAGAGCATTGACGCTGTCCAGCACAGCCTGCATATGCCCGGAATAGATATCCAGCAGAGCATCAAACGGTTCGCCGCGCTGGACTCCCTGCTCCAGTTGCCGCGCGGCGGCGGCCAGATCCAGCGCGCCCAGATTGGCGGCCACGCCCTTGACGGTATGCGCCAGACGCAACGCGCCTTCCCGGTCCTCGTCATCAAGCAGATCTTTGAGTTCCTGCGCCGTGGCGCTGTACCGATCCGTAAAACGGCACAACAGCTCAAGATACAGTTCGCGGTTTTGCGCCACATTGGCCAGCCCGGCCCGCACATCGAGCCCCTGGAGCGGGCCGGAAAACACAGGCTGCGCGCCCTCCCGCGGCGGGAGCGACGGGCAGGAGGAAGCCCCGGCTTCGGGAACCGGGGACGACGCCCGCGCGGACGGAGAAATCCAGCGCGCCAGCGCCGCGTACAATTCTTCGGGATTGATGGGTTTGGTAAGGTGATCGTTCATGCCCACCTGCAGACTGTGCTCCCGATCCATGGTCGTGGCGTGGGCCGTCATGGCCAGAATGGGCAACGCGCTGCGGCTCTTTCCGGCCGCCCGGATCCGTCGGGTGGCTTCCAAGCCGTCCATGACCGGCATCTGCACGTCCATCAGCACCAGGCTGAACTCCTGTTCCAGCACGATGCCCACGGCCTCCGCGCCGTTGGAGGCCAGCGTCACTTCCACGCCCGCCTGTTCCAGCAATTCGCAGGCGATCTGCTGGTTGATGTCGTTGTCTTCGACCAGCAGCACGCGCGCGCCTTGAACGCCGGGCTTGCGCCGCACGGCGCAGGCCGGGTCCTCCGCCGGGGCGTCGTCCGCCGCATTCCGGACGAGCACCTGGGAAAGCATGTCGAACAGCGCGTTCCGGTTCACCGGTTTGGACAACAAACGGATATTCGCGATACCGTCGCAATGGCAGGACATGACTTCCATATCGCAGGCGGACACCAGCACGATGCCCGGCGTGCGGGCCATGCCCGGCAGGGCGCGAATGCGCCGGGCGGTTTCTATGCCGTCGAGGTCGGGCATTTTCCAGTCCATCACCACAAGATCGAAAGGCGACACGCCGTCGGCGGCGGAAAACAACGCCAGCGCCGCCTCTCCTCCGGCCACCGACTGATGGGAAGCGCCATACGAATCCAGCATCTCGCAGAAGATGCGCCGCGCCACCACGCTGTCGTCCACCACCAGACACCGGGCATCGAGGTGAAACGTGCGCGGGGACAGCTCGGTCAACGTTTCCGTGCATATGCCGAACGACAATTCAAAGCTGAAGGAACTGCCCGCGCCGGGCGTGCTGTTCGCTTCCATGCAGCCTCCCATAAGATCCACCAGATGCCCGGCGATGGCCAGTCCCAGACCTGTGCCGCCGTGGCGGCGGGTCATGGAGACATCCCCCTGGTTGAAGGATTCGCACAGCGTCCGCACCTGTTCCGCATCCATGCCGATGCCCGTGTCGCATACGGTGAAGCGCAGGCGCACGTCCGGTCCCACGTCCTCGATGCGGTTCACGGACACCACAATTTCACCTTCATCGGTAAATTTGACGGCGTTGTCCACCAGGTTGCCCAGAATCTGCGAAAGATGGGGCGCGTCGCCCACCACGCAGTCGGGCACGTTTTTTCCCACATGGAACAACATCTCCAGACCCTTGTCCAACGCCTTGATCATCATGATGTCGTTCAGGTTGTCCAGCAGGGCGGAAATGCGGAACGGCCCGCGCGCAATCTGCATGCTCCCCGTCTCGATACGGGAAAAATCCAGGAGATCGTTGATGATGCCCAGCAGATCATTGCCCGCTTTCTGCACTTTTTCCATGTAATCGCGCTGCCGCAAATCCAGATCCGTCTGGAGGCACAGATAGCTCATGCCGATGATCGCGTTCATGGGCGTGCGGATCTCGTGGCTCATGCGTCCCAGGAAATCGCTTTTGACCCGCGAGGACTTTCGGGCTTCCTCCAACGCATCCAGGGCCTGGGATCGGGCGGTCCGGGCTTCCTCCTCATTGCGGAGGGCCGAGGCTTCGGCTTCTTCCCGCTCGCGCAAGCGCGCCCGAAGATTGACGATCATGGTATTTATGGAGCGGCGCAAGTCGCCGATTTCGTCCTGCCGCTCCTCAGAGATCTGCGCGTCGAGATCGCCCCCGGCCACACGCTCGGCAAAGGCGCGGGTCAGCACAAGGGGCAGAACAAGCCGCCTGTGTCCGTACCACATGGACAACAGGGCCCCCAGACAGATGCCCAGCAGCGCCAGACACACCCCGATCAGCAGCGTGTGGACCTGCGTTTTCTGACGGGCCAGAGCCGCGTCGCTGCGACCGTTGATCCGTTGCAGAAAGTCGTCCAGCGGCAGCATGACGCCTTCCACCTCCGCCAGATACTCCGGGCCGAAAACCAGTTCCCGCGCCCGGCGGATGTCGGGTTCTCCCTTCACCGCATACCGGCCCGAGGCGTCCTTGAAGACGCCGCGCGACGCCTGCATGGCTTCCATTTCCCGTTCGGCCAGCATGTCGGAGTTTTTTTTGGCCTCTTCCAGCAACCGCAGTTCCTTTTCCGGCAACGGTTGACGCTGCAGAAGCTCCAGCAGGGAAATCCGCTGTCCGGGCGCGATCAGCGCGTCCGCGTCGCGCTCCGCCCTGCCGTCGCGCACCGCGAGGATGCGCTGAAACGCCTTTGCGTCGGCCTCGCGTCCGGTCATGACGTACTCGCGGGCCCGCAACGTCAACTTGCGCGAGCTTTCCCGCAACTCGGAGGCCAGCATCTCCGTCATGTGCAGGGAAACAGCCGTCTTTTCCAGGCGCAGGATGCTTTGGGCCAAAGCATAAAACACGCAACCCGTCGCCAGCATGGCGACGATAATCGCCGAATTGATGATAGTGATGCTTCTACGAATGGTCATGCCCCCTCCGCACGCGCCGTAAAAACTCCCCGCGACCGACGCGGCCACAAAATCTCCGGTCCCGCAGGTATGGTCAGGGCGCGGGACACGCGGCTTGCGGGAATGTCGGTCCCCCGCGCCGACGAACGGCCGCTCCGGCTGCGCGGTTGCGCAACCGTGCGACCTTCTTTATGACTACCGTATTTTGTCAAGAAACGCATTCTGAAATTTCCGTTCGGATCGCGCCGACGGCGATCGGGACGGAACATCGTCAGCCGGGAAACCACGTCCGGCACACCGGCGACGCGCCCGCGGAGCATTCCGGCATATCCGAGAGAAACAACCATGCAGCAACGCCTCCTTCCCCATCTGGCCCTGATGACCGCCATGTTCATCTGGAGCACTTCGTACATCGCTCTCAAAATCGGCCTCTCGGCCTATGCGCCGCTGGAACTCATGGCCTGGCGCATGACCGTGGCGGCCCTGATCTTCGCCCCTCTCTGGCCCCGCATCCGGCGCAGCGTGCGCGCGCACGGCCGCCGAAAGCTCCTGCTGCTCCTGCTGCTGTGCGAGCCGTGCCTCTACTTCACCTGCGAAACCCACGCCCTGCGCTACACCTCCGCCTCCCAGGCCGGAATGATCGTCGCCATGCTGCCCGTCACCGTCAGCGCCGCGGCCTGGTTCGCTCTGCGGGAACGTGTCTCCGTCCATACCGCGGCGGGTTTCGCCATGGCCGTGGGCGGCGTGATCTGGCTCAGCGCCGACGCCGTGGCCACGGAAAACGCGCCCGCCCCTCTGCTGGGCAACATGCTGGAAGCCCTGGGCATGTGCTGCGCCACAATATACACCATCAGCCTCAAGCGCCTGTCCGAGGACTACACTCCCCTCCAGTTGACGGCGCTGCAATCCCTGGCCGGAATGATTTTCTTCACCCTGCTTTCACAGATGGTTCCGGCCGCCGAACCTCTGGCCCCGGGCAGGGATCTGCCGGTCTGGGCCGCGCCGCTGGCCATCCTCTATCTGGGCGCCTGCGTCACCTTCGGAGGGTACGGCTTGTACAATTACGGCGTCAGCCGCCTGCCCGCCGGACAGGCCGCGGCATACACCAACCTCATCCCCGTGCTGACCCTGCTGCTGGGCGTGGCGCTGCTCCGGGAAGTGTTTCTGCCCTCCCAGTACGCGGCATCCTGCCTCGTGCTGGCCGGAGTGCTCCTGAGTCAGCGCGGCGGACGCCGCGACGGCAAGGGGTCCTGAAGATCATTGCAACATTGCTTTCCGGCGGGTTCCGAAAAAGGCCATTCCTCCACCACCAGCGGCACCGATCCGCGCACAGCTTCCAGAGCCGCGCGCGCGGCCCGTTCCCGGTGCGGCGAGAACACGATTTTCAGCAGGGCTTCATGCCGGTTGAGCACGGTGAAATAGGCGAGATTGTCATACCCCTCCAGCAGAAAACGGAACATGGCCACATGGACCGGCTTCAGGCGCACCAGCAGATGCCCGCTGCGGCGCGGCGGGGGCAGGGGCGGGCCGGGACGCCGCCGTTTCCGCCCGGACGGACGACTGTTTCCCGAAGCGCCCGGAACCCGCGCATGATCCGACGCCATGCGGGTTCTCACGCCAACCCCCAATATCGGGCCAGAGCCACGGCCCCCATGCCGAAGGCGATGGTGCCGAAAAAACTTTTGGTCCACCAGGCCACCGCCAGCGCCGGTATGGCCACCATCAGAAAAAGATTGTCCGTGGACAGGAACAGGGCGTTGTCGCGCACCAGCACGTCCGGCCCCAACAGGGCGGCCATGACGGCGACGGGAACGAAAGACAGCCAGCGCCGCACCCCGGCGGGCAGCGCTTCCGTATTCAGAAACATCATCGGCCCCACGCGCGGAATGCAGGTCACCAGCGACGCCCCCGCAATGCACAGCAGCAATTCCCAATGCTCGATCACGCCGCTTTCTCCCTTGTCTGCAATGCGGCTCCCAGGGCGGCGGCCGGCACGGTGGCGACGACCACGTTCCACTGTCCCACGCCCGCCAGACTCAGACCCACGGAGAGCGTCGCGCCCGCCAGCGCCACCAGCACATGCAGGCGGCTGCGGCACTGGGGCACCAACAGAGCCAGAAACATGGCCGTCAGGGCGTAATCCAGGCCCAGCGGCTTCACATCGGCAATCAGTCCGCCGAAAAACACTCCCGCCACGGTGCCGCCGATCCAGGAGGCATGGGCCGTCACATTGCAGGCGTACAGAGTGGGCACGACCAGCGTCCACCCCCTCTGAAACGCCGTGGAGTGTACGCCGAACGTCTCATCCGTGAGCTCATAGCCGAAAAAAAACTTCTGCAAGCGAGTCATGGGCTTCAGATACGGCGCCAGCGAAGCGGACATGAGCAGATGGCGCAGGTTGACCACAAACACGGTCAGCACCACCGAGGCCGCGCCCACGCCCGCGCCCCTCACGGCCACGAACTGTCCGGAACCGGCGAACAGAAAGACGGACATGGCTATGGCCAGACCCGGCGGAATAGCGTTTTTGACGGCCAGCACGCCGAAGGCGAAGGCCACGGGCACGTAGCCCAGTACAATGGGCAGGGCGCGTTTGACCCCGTCCCATAACGCGGTGGAAGAAGTATTGCGCATGATGGAAGGGAATTAGATCGGAACGGCCCGCAACACAAGTGCGCGGCGCGCTTTCCGCCGGGAACCATAAACCTCCGCGCGGTTATGCCGATAAGACGAGGAAAGAGCACGTTTCAGGAACCGGCGACGACGCCGGACATATCGCGACAGAGGTTTTCGCCATGATCGATCCCATTGCCGCCGCCGGCCTGGAAAGCACCCCGCGCATCGACATATCCGGGGGCATGACCGCCGGACAACAGCAGAACAACGGCAGCGACAGACGCCGCGCCGGGGCGGCCGCCTCCGGCGGCGACACCCTGACCCTCAGCCCGGAAGCGCAGCAGCAACTTGCCCAACTCCGGCAGCGCGACAGCGAAGTCCGCAGCCATGAGCAGGCCCATATCTCCGCGGGCGGTCCGCACACCGGCGGGGCGTCCTATACCTATCAGCGCGGCCCGGACGGCCGCTCCTACGCCGTGGGCGGCTCTGTTTCCATCGACACGTCGCCCGTGCCGGGCGATCCCGACGCCACCCTGGAAAAGGCGCGCCAAATCCGTAACGCGGCCCTGGCCCCCGGCACGCCCTCGGCGCAGGATCAGAGCGTCGCTTCCCAGGCCGGACGCCTGGAAATGCAGGCCCGCGCCGAAAAGCATTCCGACGCGGGCGAAGAACATGTGGAAGGCCCGACGGGAAGGGGCTCCTCCAGCGTGGTATTGTTCAAGCCTGCGGCCCTGAAGGCGCGGGGCGACAAGGTTGCCGCCGCATACCAGGCCGTGCAGGACAGCGCGCAGCCGCCCACCGATCTGGCCCCCTGGGGCACAGGCATCGCGTATGTCGTGTAAGCGGCACCTCCATAGGCAGGAAAGTTTTTCAGACCAAAGACGGTACCGCAGAACTTAGCAAAGAATATGCCAAATATTCCGACAGGAGCCCGACGGTATGACCGCCGGGCTCCTGCGCATCCGATGCCGCCTACACGGCCCCCAAAACATGCTCCAGTACGGCGTCCGCCTGGAGCGCCGCCGCCTGCGCGACGCGCGGCGCCAGGGGTGGACTGTCAGCCACATCCGAAGAAAAATCCCCCACCAGCACCAGCCGCGCGCCAAGCTTCCGGCGCTGCATGGGCGCGCCGCCGCACCCGGCCAACCCGGACGCGCTGACCACGAATACGCCGATCCGCAACGCCTCTTCGACGAACAGCCGTTTC
This sequence comes from uncultured Desulfovibrionaceae bacterium, assembly GCA_949427775.1. Classification (GTDB taxonomy): domain Bacteria; phylum Desulfobacterota; class Desulfovibrionia; order Desulfovibrionales; family Desulfovibrionaceae; genus CASQEL01. Next base: position 348 of record CASQEL010000070.1, on the reverse strand, counting down.
ATTTCCGGCCGGTCCAGGGCTTCCACCCAGATGTCGGCTTCCGGCAGCAGCGCCGGAAGACCGGCCGCGTCCAGCCACAACGCGCGGGCGTCCACCCGCGCGGCCGGATTCAATTCCCGCAGTTGTTCCGCCAACGCCGTCACCTTGGGCATGCCCACATGGCGCGGCAGAAACTGCTGGCGGTTGAGATTGGAGGCGTCCACCGTATCGCCGTCCAGAATCAAAAAGCGCTCCACGCCGCTGCGCGCCAGCAACAGAGCGCAGTTGGAGCCCAGCCCGCCCGCGCCCGCCAGTCCCACGCGCACGGCGGCCAGACGTTCCAGTTGTTCCGGCGACAGATAGCGCCCG
>CASQEL010000069.1 GCA_949427775.1 uncultured Desulfovibrionaceae bacterium | reverse complement strand
TTTCAACCGTGAACTGCTCTAGTACACAGAAACTTTAGATGTTTCTGTGTACTAGAGGACTCCGTGCAACGGGCCTCCCGGCGCGGCCAGCGCGTCGATCCTGCGCTCGATTTCGGGATCCTCTTCCAGGGGCGGAGCCTGAAACGCCTTGAGCCGCGCGTCCAGCACCAGCGGCGCGTCACACCCCCAATGTTTGCCGCGCACGGCGGCAGCCGCGCCGTACACATCTGTTGCCGGATCCGAACGCGTAAATGTCGTCCATAAAAAATTTTCCCAGTTTCGGGCGGCAAAGGCCGCGTCGTCCACCACAACCACCAGCGGAAAACCCTCTCGTCCGGGCAGGCGTTCCAAGGCCCGCGCCAGAGCTTCCAGCGCGGGATCCTGCTCCCCGCGGGCCGTTGCGTGCCGGGGGCCTTCGATCAACAGTATGCCCGCGTCCGCCAGAGCCGGATGTCCGAAGCCCTCCGGCAACGGCGGCAAAGCCGGAATTTCGGCAGCCGGCGTTCGCCGGGGTTCTCCGGCCGCCGCCCAGATGAGCTTGGAGCCCTCGTTCAGCGCCGTACCTGTATAATCCAGCGTATCAATGGTCGTCCGGGTGAGGAAATGCAGATCCCGGCGAAAGTCGGTACGTTCCAACACATGTCGGAAAAAACGGGGAATGTCGTGCGTGGTCAGATCCGGGGCGTCCTCGCGGGCGGTAATCAGCAGGTATTTGGCCAGAGAGGTCTGCGTGGCGCCCAGCACGTTCATGGCGCAGGTCAAAAGTTCGCGCGGCTGCCGGTTTTCATACGGCACATAGCGCTCGCTGCCGATAGCCAACAGCAGCGGATGCACGCCCGCGGCATCCACGGCATGGACTTCGTGCACCCCGGAAAAAACCTGCGGCACAAGCGGGGCCGTCAGGGAATGGATGAACTCTCCGAACAGGGTATCTTCCTGCGGCGGCCTGCCCACGGAGGTGAACGGCCAGACGGCTTCGGCCCGGTGATGTACGGATTCCACGCGCAGTACGGGAAAATCATGCCTCAGACTGTAATATCCCAGATGATCCCCGAAGGGGCCTTCGGGCTTGAGTCCGGGCAGCACCACGCCGCTGATGCAGAAATCCGCGTCCGCCAACACGGGCAACGCTCCCGGACGGCGGATCATGGGCATGCGGAATCCGGCCAGCACGCCCGCGAAAAAGAGCTCGGACAGACCTTCGGGCAGGGGCATCACCGCAGCCAACGTCATGGCCGGGGGGCCGCCCACGAAAATATTGACCCGGAGCGGTTCTCCCCGGCGCAAGGCCGCGGCATGATGCGCGCCGATGCCTCTGTGGATTTGATAGTGCAGCCCTACCTCCACATTCGGCAGATACCCGTTGCCGCGCAATTGCACCCGATACATGCCGAGATTGGACCCGGCACAGCCGGGCTTGTCGGGATCTTCCGTGTACACCAGGGGCAGCGTGATGAAGCTGCCGCCGTCCCGCGGCCAGGACACCAACTGCGGCAGACGGTCCAACGTGGTGGAACATTCCAGCGCGCTGCCCTGACGAACGGTTTTAGGCAGCATGTGCCACAGTGCGCCGGGTACGCCCAGGCAGCGCCACGGACGCCGCAAGCCCTCCACGGGATCGCGCTTCAGGCGGAAAATCTGCTCCACAGTGCGCAACGTGTCCCGAAATATGTACTGAATACGCTCCCGCGTGCCGTACAGATTCGCCGCCATGGGAAAGGCGCACCCTTTGACGTTGGTAAACAGCAGGGCCGGAGCCTTGGCCCGGAAAGCCCGGCGTTGGATGGCCGCGATTTCCAGATACGGATCCACTTCCGCCGTGACGCGGATCAGTTGTCCGGTCTTTTCCAGATCCGCGACGCAGGCCGCGAGTGTTCTGTACCCCATGCTACGTTTCCTGTGCGCTACACGGTTTCAAAGTTCTTTTGTATGGGAGCAAGGCTCCGTTCTCCGCGCAGCACGGCACGGAAATCCTCCAGGATGTGCGTATGATCAAAAGCCAGGGGTTCCGGCACGGCGTCCAGGGCGTAAAAAGCGGCCTTTTGCGCGTCGTCTCCGGCGCACAGCGCATCGGGCGTCGCCGCATGCCCGACGAACACCACGCTCATGGTATGCATTCTGGGATCGCGCCCGGGGTGGGAGTAGACGCCCAGGAGACCGTCCAACGTCACATCAAGAGACGTTTCTTCCCGCATCTCCCGCACGGCGGCGGCTTCCGCCGGTTCTCCCTCATCAATGAATCCGCCCGGCAGGGCATGGCCATAAGGAGGATTGGCCCGCTCGATAAGCACGACGCCCCGCGCCGGATCATGAATGATCACATCCACAGTGGGCGCGGGATTACAGTAGACGGCGATCAAACCGCCACAATGAGGACAGGGGATATGTTTCTGCATGGCCGTAGACCTCGCGTGAAAAACCTTTCCGGGAATTGGGAGCAGCCCTGAGTACTCCACCTGCCGCAACGTCCCGAGGCGTTGCAAGGCGACATGGACAGTGCGGCAGGTTCACTACAGCTTCGCCCCATGTGTGCCTTGTGCCTTGCCGGTCGAAAACATTCGACGTTTCGCGGACGGCCTTTTACTGAGGGCTGACCCTAAAGTCTACGCAATGCCTCCGCCTCTGGCAAGCGTCCCGCCGGATGCGGAACAGTCCGGACGTTCCGGGCTGCCATACCATGGGCGCGTATCTTGTCCGAAAGATCAAGGAAGGAAAGCACACAAAACTGTGCGCCGCGTGGCAGGATCGGGGAAGAAATGCAAAAAATGAGCGTGGAGAGTGCAGACCTGTGAACGGCATGGGGGACAAAGCCAGGTTTGCCTGACCCCTTTGACCATACATGGAACATTCATCGACAGAAGCACTGTCAATGAATGGGTAAAGCTGGTGCTATTGACAGAAACACTGTTAATTTTTTGCGAGTAAAATTGACAAGATAGTGTGTCGTCATGATAAAATTCACAACTATTTTAAAAAAATATTTATACAAGAAAACTTTTATGAAAAACGCGCTTGACAAAAAACACGTCTGAAAGCAGTATCTTTTGCGCATTCATTGACAGTGCTTCTGTCGATGTCGCCTCGGGTTCCGGTCATGTTTTCGTAGATAAACATACTGAGATCGGGGCTTAGAGCAGTTCACGATTGATCCATATTTATCTGTTCCACAGTGAGGACGGCGGAAATTTCGGTGATCCGCAGGAACAAATCAAATATCTGGGATATCCGATTATCAAATCTGTTGATGAATCTGTTCACGAGCCATGCCGTGATGATGCTGTATTTTTATATATGAATACTATTTAATTTGGTATCTATGGATGACATACATATGAATTTTATCCCTGACTGTATGCATATCGCCATTATAGGCATGGCTTTCCGCTTTCCCGGCGGTGTGCATGACGAATCCGGCATGTGGGAGATGCTGGAGAACGGGAAGCATGGCATTGCCCGCATTTCAGCGGACCGTTGGCCTGTTGACGAACTGCAGCATGCCGACCGTGCCGAGCCGGGACGCAGCGTTACATTTTCGGCAGGCGTCCTTTCCGACATAGATCAGTTTGACGCGGCCTTTTTCGGCATATCCCCCCGCGAGGCGGCGTGGCTTGATCCGCAGCAGAGGCTGTTGCTGGAGATGGCGTATGAATCCATGGAGGATGCCGGGGTAAATCCCGCATCGCTGGCCGGAAGCCGTTGCGGCGTATATGTCGGCATTTCAGCACTGGACTACGGGCAGCATGCGCTGGAAGATCTGGCGAGCATGTCCGCGTATACCATGACGGGCAATACGCTCAGCGTCGCAGCCAACAGACTGTCATACGTTTTTGATCTGCGCGGGCCGTCCATGGCGGTGGATACGGCCTGTTCCTCTTCGCTCGTGGCCCTGCACCAGGCATGTCAGGCATTGCGCTGCGGGGAGATCCCGGCGGCGCTGGTCGGCGGCGTGAACCTGCTCATGCACCCCTATTCCTTTATAGGCTTCAGCCATGCGTCCATGCTTTCGGCCAAGGGACGTTGCCGCCCGTTTGACGCCGCCGCCGACGGTTATGTGCGCGCCGAGGGCGGAGCGGTTCTGTTGCTCAAGCCTTTCCGACAGGCGCTCAAAGACGGCGACCTCGTTCATGCCGTCGTCCTGGCCAGCGGCGTCAACGCCGATGGAGCGCGCAAGTCCGGCCTGACCATGCCAAGCGTCGCGGCTCAGGCGGAACTGATGCGCGACGTGCTTGCCGGAAGCGGGCTGTGCGCCGGGGATATCGATTTCATCGAGGCTCACGGCACGGGCACGCCCGCGGGCGATCCGGTGGAGGCCGCCTCTATCGGCCAAATCTACGGACGGGGGAGAACGTCCCCCATGCCCATCAGTTCCGTCAAGGCAAATTTCGGCCATCTGGAGCCCGCATCCGGTATGGCGGGTCTGGTCAAGGCCGTCCTGTCGTTGAAGAGGGGCGTTCTTCCGCCCATGTCGCTGGATTTCACGCCCAATCCGCGGATTGATTTCAGTGGACTCAACGTGTTGTGCGCCGCCTCCGGCATGCCCTTGCGGCAAAAACGTCAGAATGCTCTTACAGCCGCCGTCAATTCTTTCGGTTTTGGCGGCGTCAATGCCCACGTGATTTTGCAGGCGGCGCCTCCGTCTGCCGCATGCGACGGCAGCAAGGCCGACAGCCTGCCCCCGCTGTTGCTGAGCGCGCGGTCGGACGAGGCCCTGCGCTCCCTCGCGGCGGCATTCGCGGATCATTTGGACAACCTCGGGTACGACGCCTATGACGCCGTTGCCTACACTGCCGCTTTTCATCGCGCCCGTCTGGAAAAACGCCTGATCATCGCTGAAGATGCCGTCGCCGCCATCCCCCCGGCCCTGCGCTCTTTCGCGCAAGGCGCAACCCCCGCCCCCGTCCTCACGGAAAACGCCTTGCCCGCTGAAAGCGGCATTGCTTTCATCTATACGGGCAACGGAGCCCAATGGACAGGCATGGGCCGTAATCTGTACGCGGAATCCGCCGCATTCAGAGAGATCATGGCAGATCTGGCCCGGCGAATGCAGCCTCGGATGAACTTCTCCCTGACAGAGGCATTGCTGGAGGATGAACCGGAAAATCTGGCGGACACCACGATCAGCCAGCCGCTGCTTTTCGCCGTTCAGGTGGGACTCACCCTGTTGCTGCGGACATACGGCATCAGGCCACAGGCCGTCGCCGGGCACAGCGTGGGGGAAATCGCCGCGGCCTGGGCGGCTGGAGCACTGAGTCTGGAACAGGCCATTCAGGTCATCCATGCGCGCAGCCGCACGCAGGGGCGGACCCGGGGAGCCGGACGGATGGCGGCCGCCGGGTTGTCCGACACGGCCGCCGAAGCGCTGATCCGAGAGATGAATCCGGCCGGACAGCTGGAAATCGCGGGGATAAATTCGCCCGGCAATGTCACATTGTCCGGCGATCTTGAAGCGCTGCTCAAGGTCGAAGAACATCTGCGGCAGAAAAATATCTTCTTCCGGCTGCTTGATCTCGACTACGCCTTTCACAGCAACAGGATGGATGTCATCCGTGATGCCCTTCTGCAAAAGCTGGGCGATCTCACGCCCTCGCAGACAACGAACGCCATTTTCGTTTCCACAGTGAGCGGCAGCGCCCTGGAAGGGCATGCGCTGGACAGCGCATACTGGTGGAAAAACGTCCGCCGACCGGTGAACTTTGCCTCAGCCGTGAAAGAACTGGCGGCATTCGGGTTCCGCATTTTTGTGGAAATCGGCCCCCATGCCATTCTCCAGCGGTACATCCGTGAAAATCTGGCCGCCGCCGGAGTCAAGGGACGTATTTTTCCCACCCTGCTGCGCGGGGACGACGGCGCGGACCGCGTCGCACGGTTGGCGGCCCGTCTTCATGCCCTTACGGAAAAGACCGATTTGCGGGCGCTTTTTCCGCAAAAAGGTCGGCGTGTGCGCCTGCCTCTTTATCCCTGGCAGAAACAGCGCTGCTGGTATCCGCGCACCAGCGAATGCCGGACAGCCCAAAAACGCGGACATCCGCTGCTGGGATGGCCTTTGGATGCCGTGGAGCCGGCCTGGGAAAATATTCTTGATCCCGCCAAAGACAGCCGACTGGCCGATCACAAGGTGGGAGACGCCATCGTTTTCCCCGGCGCAGGTTATGCCGAAATGGCGCTTGCGGCCGCCCGCGCCTGGCTGGGCCGGGAACATGTGGCCCTTGAATCGCTGGATATCACCACTCCCCTTGTCTTTGAATACGGCCACGCGCAATGCGTGCGGTGCAGCCTGAATTCCGGAGACGGGAGCATCAGCATAGTCAGCCGCCCGCGTCTGGGAACGGGAGAATGGGTGCAGCACGCGCGCGCCCGCGCCATCTCTCCGGAAAAAGGCGAGCTGCCTGTCGCCGCGCTTCCGTATGCCATGCCGGAAGATTGTCGGGAAATGGAAGGTTCGGCCCTGTATGCGCTGACGGAACGGCTGGGCCTGGACTACGGCCCCGCTTTCCGCGTGGTAAAGCTCATTCGGGCGGCGGGAAGCAGCTTTGAAGCGATCTTGCGGCCTGTGAAGGCGGAGTCGGAGTATGTGCTGCCTCCGGCGATACTGGACGCCTGTTTCCATTCACTGGCCGTGTTCCAGGCGGGACAGGACGACGAAGAACCGTTTGCCTTTCTGCCGGTCAGGACGGGACGGATTGAACGTTGCGCATCCGGTTCCATCCGCCGAATCCGGGGAAATGCGCGCCGGAGCGGAAGACGATCCATGTCCGCGGATTTTGAGCTGCTGGATGCGACGGGTGGTGTTGTGGCAAGGGCTCTTGGGTGCCGTTTCCGCGCCATGCCCCTGGCGCATGCTGAAAAAAACCATGTGCAGGCATGGAGCATACGCCCCCGGCTCGCTCCCCTGCACGATGACGCCCCCTCCCCTGTGCCGCCTCTGGAGGTTTTGTCCGACATCGCGTCCCAAACGGCCGCATCCATACATGCGGAGCGAGAAATCTGGTTCAAACAGATTTTGCCGCTCATGGAAGCCGTCACGCTTTCCGCCGCCGCGCAGGCTTTTCAGTCTGTGACAGAGGAAAATGCTCCGGGAAGCCGACATGCGTCAGATCAGTACTCCCGCCGGCTGCATTGTCTGCTGCGCAGCGAAGGAGTGCTGACCATGCGCGATGGGGAATGGGTGTTCTCCGCCGAAAACGCGCTCCCGCCCGTGGAGGAACTCTGGCGTGAAGCGTTCCGGCTTGCCCCGCAATCTCTGCCGGCGCTGTTGCCGCTGGGACGTGTAAGCCGTCATCTGCGCGAGGTGCTGTCGGGCAGAACCGGCAAGAAAGCCCTGCTGGAAGAAGTGCGCAATGCGCCGGTCGCCGGGGAAAGCCGTCAGCAGGATCCCGTATGGCTGGGCGTGGATGCGGCCCTGCATGGAATCATGCGGCATCTTGCACAAAACTGGCCCGCCCATAGACGGCTGCGCGTCCTCGAGGTGGCGGCATTTCCCGGATCGCTGACGGAGCTGCTGGAAACGTCACTTCCCGCGGATCATTTTGAGCATGTCCTCGCCGTGACGGATGATGCGTTGCGGCCGCAGGTCAAGGCCCGCTACGAGCATCATCCGGCAGTCAGCATTGCATCCCTTGATGCCGCGCAATGGAATTTCGAAGAGCAAGGCGCATGGCGGCAGCATTTCGACGTCATCATTCTCCGTCAAGCCCTGCATAAGACTGCTGATTGCTCCCGCGCTCTGGAGCGGACGCGCGGACTTCTGGCTCCCGGCGGCATTCTGCTGCTGGCGGAACGCCATCCCGATTGGAGCGCGGATTTTGTGGAAGGGCTGGATCCCTCATGGTGGCGTCCGGCGCTGGAAATGCGTCCGGAACTGCCTGTTTCCGCCCTGCTCTCGCCGGACGCGTGGCAGCATATTCTTGAGGCGAACGGCTTCGGCAATTGCCTTGTGTGGCGCGAGCCCGCCGCCGAAAACCTGAACGAAGGCGCATACCTGCTGCTGGCGTCGTCTCCCGCCGTCGTCCGGCATCCGCCCGATCCGGAACCTGAGCCGTCGTCCTGGCTATTGCTGGCCGATGCCGCGTCATGGTCTCTGGCCGAAGCATTGCGCGCCCGACTTGAGGCGCGGGGCCAACGGGTGGTCTGTTCCCGTGACGAAGATTCCTTCCCCGTGGCGGAAGCGGATCATGTGCTGTTCATGCGCGGATATGAAGATTCTCCACATACGGTAGCGGCCACTCTGGACTGTCTGCGCCGCTGCATCCGGAGTTGCGCGGCACGGGAAAGCGTTCCGCCCCGGTTATGGATCATGACCTGCGGCGGCGCGTTGGGAGCATATCAGCCGGACGACCAGCCAAC